>JAHEJC010000358.1 GCA_024639065.1 Lewinellaceae bacterium
TACCGGGATAAAATCCGACTGTATTGCGATACAGCTCTATATCAATTTAGATTACCAACTCCCGAAAAGTTTGCCGAGACTGCAAAAGAAGTTAGAGATATGGGCTTCACGGCCATGAAATTCGATCTTGACCAAAGAAACGATCCTGCAAAATATGACGCCTACAATTGGACGGCCAGTCCCGGCGAATTACAGCGTATGTATGATCAGGTATCAGCCGCCAGAGAGGCTGTAGGTCCGGATATCGATATCTGTTGTGACATGCATGGCAGATATGATACTATCACTGGCAAAAAGGTAGCCAGGCTTATGGAACCTCTAAACCTCATGTGGCTCGAAGAACCGATTCCAGCCGAAAATCCAGATGCCTACAAGTCCATAACCGATTCGACTTCTACACCTATTTGCGCAGGGGAAAATCTATTTTTAGCCCACGGATTCAGGCGATTGTTGGAAATCGGAGCAGTGGATATCATTATGCCCGATTTACAAAAAGCAGGTGGACTGGGGGAAGGACAGCGAATAGCAAACCTGAGCAATCTTTATTACGTACCTTTCGCACCTCATATGGTAGCTTCCTTTCTCGGTGCAATGGCGTCGGCCCATGTCTGTGCCTCCGTTCCCAATTTTATGATTCTGGAATGGCAGATCTATTTTCATACGAATCCGATGTTCAAAGAAATTGTAAACTTTGAGGGTCCAATGGTAAAAGACGGACATATTGTTCTATCGGAAAAACCAGGTATCGGGGTTGAAATCAATGAAGAAGGCATGCGCAAATATGCACAGGAAGGTGTTCCGTTTTTTGAATGATCAAATTTATCATAGTTTATTGTGATAAAGCCAATCTTGTTAAATTAGCTGAATTGCTAATTTTCCTTACGATCTATTTTATAACCATAATTACAATCTAAATCAATGATCTATCATCGACAAAATGATTGATTAGACCGTTCTAGGATTTACAACTGGATCAAATAGATGGAAATCAGACAAACCATAAAATAACCAACCAAAGATGCTGCTCCCGCATAATCTTTTGCAACCCGTTGTCCAAAAAATAAAAAGACGATAGCTAATGCTGACAGCTGCGCTCCCAATAAACCGATAGAATTAGCACCATTCACAATGTATTGGATTAGTCCAATGGCACATAGGATTCCTGCTGCTGTTTCCAGAATGGTAATTACAGGTAATAAAAATCCAACCATATTTTTCAAAGGACTCTTGCTAAAATGACTTTGAAGCCATTGCTTGTTTCCTGGATAATCAAAAACCTTATCCAGGCCTGATTGCAAAAACAAAATGGCCAAAAATACCAGACAAATAAATCGAAGAAATGGTATAGCTTCCAGAATTTCGAACATAGTCGTTTTGATAAAACGGATGATCACAATATAGGCTTATTATTTAGAAACAGGAATAACAAAAACCTTTTAATCATGGTCAAACCTAGGACCTCGATTCTCGTATCTCATTTCTTTTTTAAAAATGTTAGGAAAATTTTGCCCAAAAGCTTTTCTAAATAAAGAACATATGATATATTTCCATAATATAATTCGTTTGGACATAAAAAAAGAAGCTACATGCCAAAACTATTTGTGCTAGACACTTCTGTTCTGCTCTTTGACCACAATGCGATCAACCATTTTGAAGAACACGACATTATTATTCCGATTACCGTTTTGGAAGAACTGGACAAATTCAAGATCGGGAATGAAACCAAGAATTTCGAAGCTAGAAATGTGATTCGGTTTTTAGACAAATTGTCTGAAGCTCAGGAGATCAATCAATGGATGGAGCTTGGAAAGCACCGAGGTCGTTTAAAAATAATGATGAAAACGGGCGAACTCCCATTAGATGCAGAAATTATTTATGGCATTGGAAAAAATGATCATAAAATTATTAATGTGGCTTTATGCATGCACCAAAAATCTATCTACGAACAGGTAATTTTGGTGACCAAAGACATCAATTTAAGAATTAAAGCCAAAGCGCTGGGGCTTTCTGCTGAAGACTACAAAACAGGAAAAGTTAATAATATTGATAAATTATCCGAAGGATCCTATACATTATACGATCTTGACGCAACTATAATTAGAGATATTTATTTGAATAAATGTGTGCCTGAAAATGGCTTGCTGAGCACAAACAAATTTTCCAATGGCTATTATATTTTTAATAACTGTTCACAATCCGCTTTGGTACGTTATAATGGGCAAACTGATACGTTAGAACGGGTAGAAAAAACCTACGCGTTTGGTATCAAGCCCAAAAATGCTGAGCAAACTTTTGCATTGGACGCTTTGATGAATGATCACATAAAATTAGTGGCTTTGCAAGGTGTGGCTGGCACTGGAAAAACACTTTTAGCATTGGCAGCCGCACTCGAACAAAAAAATAAATATGAGCAGGTAATTCTTTCTCGTCCAATCGTACCGTTAAGTAATCGGGATATAGGATTTTTACCGGGAGATGCTGAAGATAAAATATCACCTTATATGCAGCCACTTTGGGATAATTTGAAATTTATCAAATCCCAATTTAAAGGGAATGTAAAAAAGAGTAAAATGATCGAGCAGATGGAGGAACAGGGCGATTTATCCATCACGGCACTAACCTTTATACGGGGCAGAAGCTTGACCAATGCCATATTTATTATCGATGAAGCTCAAAATCTAACTCCTCACGAGATTAAGACCATCATTACCAGAGCTGGAGAAGGAACCAAAATAATTTTTACTGGTGATATTCACCAGATAGATACTCCCTATCTGGACGAACATAGCAATGGTCTCTCGTACATTATAGATAAGCTAAAAGGAAATGAATTGTTTGCGCACATTAAGTTGGAAAAGGGTGAGCGATCAGAATTGGCCAATCTAGCTAATACACTGCTTTAGGATGTAGATGGAGCGGTATGAATCTATTGAAGGATGAGTATCTAATTGATTGATAACCACCTTTTGCCAAATAATCTACCTTGCTAAAAATATAGTGCTATCCATAATAAACATAACATTTGCATTTTTACGATTCTCTCTAACCATGATTTATCCAGTATATTATTTGTCTGATTAATGATTTACTCATTTGGCTTATAACATCCCCAGACAGAAACTTTCATCCTAAATTAGCTGTCAGATCATTGTCCCAACCTAAACTAATAAGTCTAAGCCAAATAATTGCCTTACCTGAAATATAAATTTTATATTTTTTCTGAAGAGTTCGGGTTTATTAGTATCTTAATTGGCCTATATTTTAAATATTCCTTATGAAAAAAAATACACAGGCCAGAAGGTCATTTATTAAACAAGCAAGCCTCCTTTCAGCTGGGCTTACGATTCCAATATCAGCTAAAAGTTATAACCGCATTATTGGATCTAACGAGCGGATACGATTAGCCGTTGCAGGACTGAATAGTAGAGGCAGAGCACATATATATGCAGCTAGAAGCCTAAAAACCCATATTGATATTGCAGGATTATGTGATGTGGATAATCGGGTTTTTAAGAAAATATTCAAGGAGTTTCCAGATTACGTTTCCCCAGATACCACCCAATATAAGGACATACGGAAACTGCTCGATAATCAATCCATAGATGCAATTTCTATAGCTACACCAGATCATTGGCATGCTCCGATGGCTATAATGGCCATGCAAGCAGGTAAGGATGTGTATCTGGAAAAACCCAGTAACTATAATCCTGAAGAAGGTGACTGGTTGGTCGAGGCTCAACGCAAAACTGGAAAGGTGCTTCAAATCG
Organism: Lewinellaceae bacterium; assembly: GCA_024639065.1. Classification (GTDB taxonomy): domain Bacteria; phylum Bacteroidota; class Bacteroidia; order Chitinophagales; family Saprospiraceae; genus JAHEJC01. The sequence continues at coordinate 3,768 of JAHEJC010000358.1, forward strand.
GAAATCAACAACGCTCTGGCCCTACAAGTATTGAGATTATTGAAGATATAAAAGCAGGCATTATTGGAGCCCCTTATTTTGCTAAAGCCTGGTATTCGAATACACGCGGCAGTATCGGTAATGGAAAAACCGCGAATGTTCCTGGCTGGCTGGATTGGGACCTATGGCAAGGACCTGCACCTCGACGCGAGTATAAAGATAACTATGTGCATTATAACTGGCATTGGTTTTGGCATTGGGGCACAGGTGAAATTAATAATAATGCGTTGCATGAGCTGGACATATGCCGGTGGGCCTTAGGTGTTGATATTCCTAATGAGGTGAGCTCTTCTGGTGGAAGATATCATTTTGATGATGATTGGGAATTTTACGATACTCAAATTGCTAGTTTTCAATTTCCCGAGAACAAAATGATCACCTGGGAGGGACGCAGTTGTACCGGATTACAATATTTTGACCGGGGCAGGGGATCATCTATTCATGGTACAGGGGGGAGTGTGATTATGGACCGGGGAGGTTATGAAGTGTATGACCTAAAGAATAAACTAGTAAAACAAGAATTCGAAAGATCCAGTTCCGCTACACTCAACACGTTAGGAATAGGTGGATTGGATAACCTGCATATGCTCAATTTCGTAAATGCTATTAAAAAAGGTGAGAAACTAAGAAGCCATATTGGTGAAGCGGTGAAAAGTAACCTGATGTGTCATTTGGGGAATATGGCGCAAAAATACAGTAAAGTACTTAAAGTAGATACACAGACCGGAAGGCCAATAGACGATGAAGCTATGCAGCTATGGTCGCGAGAATATCAGTCTGGATGGAAGCCGGAGGTTTAGAGAGTGCTGCTCTACGAGACCGTTATGTTGAAAGAACACCCGCCTCCGCAAAGACTTCGGACGGGCAGAGAGACCGATACGCTGAGAAAACATATGAGGTGGGATGGAGATCACATTCAAAATCTGCGAAATGATACGCTCTTATTGTGATCATTTTTGCTCGATTTGTCCATTTATTTTTCTAACTTTTGTCCGCTTTAATCCCGTAGATGATGCAAAATATCGAATGTAGAGTTTAATTCTAAATGAAATTATTTAAATCACATAACCGAATAGCTTATATACAACATCTCCATTGGTATTCAAAATCAATACCTGATTGGGATGAGTTGATTAATAGGACGAATCTGTATAATTTCTTAATTGGGGATTTAGCTAATTGGACCCAATTAGATGATAAGCCGGTTGATGACTTTCTGGCACCAATCGGAAGCCAGGAAGTATGGGCTGCTGGAGTGACGTATCTTCGCAGTAAAATTGCCCGCATGGAAGAAGCGGAATCTGCAGGGGGTGGCGATTTTTATGATAAAGTATATAATGCAGACAGACCCGAATTGTTCTTTAAATCTACCCCATACAGGACCGTAGGTCCCAATCAAAGTGTATTTATCCGTAGGGATTCTACCTGGAATGTACCTGAACCAGAGCTTACCTTATTTATTAGCGCTGAAGGAACCATCGAGGGCTATACCATTGGAAATGATATGAGTTCACGCAGTATTGAAGGTGAAAATCCACTTTATCTACCTCAGGCCAAAAGCTATGACCGGTCTGCAAGCATAGGACCATGTCTTTATCTGTCGCCTGTGCCGATATCGTTATCCTCTAAAATTGTAATGTCTATCCATCGACGTGGTGACCAGATCTACCATGGTTCAGTGGCTATTAATCAAATGAAACGTAGCTTAAATGAACTGGTCAGTTATCTTTATCGGGAATGTTCTTTCCCTGTTGGATGTTTTCTGATGACTGGAACCTGCCTGGTTCCCGAAGATGACTTTACATTGGAAGTGGATGATGTAATCAAGATAAGTATTGATAGAATAGGGGAGTTAATCAATACAGTAGGTATTAAACCAGATTGATGCTCGGTAGTGAAGGTACCAGTTTACTATAGCTTCATTTCTTTACCTGAATAGAAATCAATAATCTTGCTGCGAAAGATTAAGCCATACTTAGCAATAGTTAAATCATTTCTTGCCTGATTGAACCGGCTTTGTGCATCCAGTAAATCATAATTGTTGGACATGCCTAAATTGTACCGCTGCTGGATATTTTCAAAAGCATTTTGTAAGTACTCTACTCTGGTTTTTCCCGCTTCATATTGGGCATGTGCATTTCGCAAATCTGCCAGGATTTGCTGTATTTGTAATTCCAAGTTTTTGATACTTTGTTGATTGGTATTTTTTGCAATTTTTAGTGCATTTTCTGCCCTGCTGACATTGGCTTTGGAAACACCTCGATTGTAGATGGGAATATTGAGTTGAACGCCTATACCAAAACCGAGATTTTGGTTTAGTTGATCAAAATAGGGTGTTCGAGCACTATTACCGGGCACATTTAATTCCTCTTCAAAAAGTATAGATTCACCATTAATATAAATCCCTTCATTTGTGACTCTTTGGGTAGTAAAATCTGAAAAAGTCTTAGCCAGTGAAGAAAAATTGGTGCTTAATGAAGCTCCCAATCCAAAGTTGGGCATGTAGTAGGATTTAGCTATGGTGATTTCCTTTTCTGCAGCTTGTTCATTCAACTGAAAAGCCAGGATTTCTGGTCTATTGGCAATTACTCGGTCAAAGACTTGGTCAAACTCGAATGAGGACAAGGAAATATCCGTAATACTAAGATCTTTGGGCTGTTCAATTATAAATGATTCACTTGCATCAAGATTGAGTAAATTTTTTAACTGAAAAATACTGTTTTCTATAGCGTTTTCTGAAGCTCTTATGAGCTGTTTATCCGCTTGAATTTGTGCGATCCATTCATATTTTTCTGATTCAGGAACGGTCTCAACTTCAATCAACTTCATAACCCGATCCAATTGATTTTCTGATAGGACTAATTGATGTGCGGCATTGCGTTTCCTTTCTGACTCAAACAAAATGTTGAGAAAAGACAAGGTGATGTCCAATTCCACATCTTGGATAGACTGTTTTATTCGTTCTGACCACTCTCGCTCTGCTAATTGTGTTTGTTCAAGCCTGGCCCTGAGTCTGCCACCGGAATACAAGGGGATGCTTGTATTTAAATTGATACTGTTGAAGCCTAGGTTTGTAGGAACAAAATCATTCGTGGTGGGATCAATATTTCGTCCGAAGTTATAGCTAAAATTTGAGTTTCCATTCAAATTTGGATAGCGTGATTGGGAAGCTTGTTTTACATCGAATGCA
>JAHEJC010000044.1 GCA_024639065.1 Lewinellaceae bacterium
CAGATCGCAGAAATTAGTCTTTCCTATAGTAGATTATTAATGAAATCTTAAATTAATCGATGTTGATAGCTAAATAGGATTTATAATCGTCTCATAATTGATGTAGATCAACGAACGTTATAACTTATAAGCTCAAAAGACAAAATATTTTTTAATTTCGCGACAATATGAAAAAAAAGTTCTTACTATTAATTTTCTTTGGCGGATTATTTTTTATCGGTAAAGCCCAAAACGATCAAGGATACCGGATCAAAGTTGAAATACAGGGTTATGAGAATGATACATTGCTACTAGGACAGCATTTTGGCAACCAACAATACCTGAAAGATACAGCCTATCGGAATGAGGATGGTTCCTTTCTTTTTGCAGGTGATGAGGAATTGCCAGGCGGGGTTTATCTTATAGTAATGAAGCCAAATAACGGTTTTATTCAATTACTGGTCAATCCAGGAGAAAGTAACATGACCCTTACAGCACAAGGAGGTGAAGCTCCGCAGTTACTCACCATTGAAGGATCTGATGATAATATTTGGTTCAAAGATTATGTGAGTTTAATTCAGGAAATGTCACCCGCCGCCACTTCCTTGCGCACCAAAATCAAGGAAGGTCAAACGGCTGGAACAGATGTTTCCAAATATGAAGCTGAGCTAGCATCTATAAACGAAGAAGTAAAAAAAGCCCAACAAGATTTATTGCTGAACCGGCCAAACTCCTTCACAACCTTATTGATTAAGGGAACCATGAATCCAGAAATACCTCTTTTTGAAGGTACTCAAGAAGAAGTAGAACTTAAACGGTTCAATTATTATCGAGATCATTATTTTGATGATATTGATATGCAGGATCCCAGAATATTAAGAACACCCTTTTTATTCGGGAAGCTCACTGGATACATTGACAAGCTGACGGCCAAAGTTCCAGATTCAATTAATAAATCGTTAGATCACATTTTTGAATTACTGGAGGGCAATGAAGAAACTTTCAAATTCTATCTTATTCATTTTCTAAACGAGTATGCCAAATCAGAATTTGTGGGCATGGATGCTATTTATGTGCACCTGGTTGATAACTATTATGCCAAAGGTAAAGCAGAATGGTTGGATAAAGAGCAGTTGGACAAAATTGTGGACAATGCCAACCGTTTGCGTCCATTGCTAATCGGCAAAAAAGCACCTGATTTACGCATGAGGATGCAAAATGACACATTAACCTCGCTATACGAAACTGAAAGTAATTATATCGTTATGTTTTTTTGGGATCCAGATTGCTCGCACTGTAAAAAGTCTATGCCACATGTAGTCAGTTTTTATGAAGAATATAAAGATAAAGGGATTACAGTCTTTGCAATATGTACTAAATTAAATACTACTAAAGAACCCGATGGTGGGGTGAAGTGCGTAGAATATTTAAAAGAGCATCCGGAGATGAGTGATTGGATACATGTAGCAGACCCCTATCATTTGACCAAATATAAGGTGATCTACGATCTGAAAACCACACCACAAATATTTGTTTTGGACAAAAATAAAATTATCCGGTCCAAACGTATTGGTGCAGAGCAATTAAAAGATGTAATGGAGCATGTGTTTGAGCAAGAAAAGGCTATTGGAACAAATCGTAAAAGTAACTCCATGAGCCAAGAATAATCTCCATTTATCTATATCTTTTGCTGTAGTTTAGCCCAAGAATCTCTTAAGGTAACTGTTCGGTTAAAAACAATTGCCTTAGTAGAAGAATTATAATCTTCAAAAAAATATCCTTTTCGTAGAAATTGGAAATGTCTACTGGTCCCCGCTTTCTTATAGTTAGCTTCTAGCTTTACTCTTTGAAGTATATCCATTGAATCCGGATTAATAAAATCTAAAAAAGATTTATCTGGATGATTATCAGGTGTTGGATCCAAAAACAATCGGTCATATAATCTTACCTCCGCATCTAAAGCAGTTTGAGCATCTACCCAATGAATAGTTCCTTTGACCTTTACCCCTGATGTATCTTCACCACTCTTACTATTGGGAACAAATTCTGCATAGATGGAGTCAACTTTTCCATCAGCACCCTTTTCAAAGTGAGTGCAATGAATAATGTAAGCACCTTTAAGCCTCACTTTGCGATCCGGTCCCAATCGAAAATACTTTTTTGGTGGATCTTCCATAAAATCACTTCGTTCGATGTAGATAGTTCTACTAAAAAAGACCTCTCTAGACCCTTCATCAGGTTGTTCAGGATTATTTTCCACGAGCATAGTTTCCTGATAATCAGCCGCCAAATTGGTGATGACTAATTTAACAGGGTCTAAAACGGCCATAATTCTTGGAGCAATTTTGTTTAAGTCTTCACGGACACAATATTCCAACAAAGACATCTCAATAGTATTCTCTCTTTTGGCAATTCCTACTTTATCACAAAAAGTTCTTAAAGATGCAGGTGTATAACCCCTACGTCGCATACCGCTTATAGTGGGCATTCTGGGGTCATCCCAACCACTTACGATGCCTTCATCAACCAACTGTTTGAGTTTTCTCTTACTGGTAATCATATAATCTACATTCAGTCGGGCAAACTCAATCTGGCGAGATGGAAATATTTCTAACTCTTGAATGAACCAATCATAAAGCGGTCTATGGTTCTCAAATTCAAGCGTACATAGTGAATAGGTTATTTCTTCGACAGCATCAGATTGACCATGAGCAAAATCATACATAGGATAAATACACCATTCATCTCCAGTGCGATGGTGTGTTGCATATTTAATACGGTAAATTACCGGGTCACGCATCAACATATTTGTAGATGCCATATCAATCTTAGCTCGTAATACGCGCGTACCTTCTTCAAAAGCACCAGCTTTCATTTTCCTAAATAAATCCAAATTCTCTTCTACAGTGCGGTTCCTAAACTGACTGTGAACACCGGGTTCTGTAGGTGTACCTTTTTGGGTTGCCATCGTTTCGGCATCAGAATCATCGACATAAGCCTTTCCTTTTTGAATTAATTTTTCAGCCATATCATATAACTGCTGGAAATAATCAGAAGCATAATACTCCCGGTCCTCCCAATCAAAGCCCAGCCACCTGATATCCTCTTTGATGGAGTCTACATATTCTGTTTCCTCGGTCACCGGATTCGTATCATCAAATCGCAAGTTAGTTTGGCCATTATATTTTGCACCAACTCCAAAATTTAGACAGATGGATTTGGCATGACCAATGTGCAAATAACCATTAGGCTCTGGTGGAAACCGAGTATGGACTTTTTTGGTAGGATTAGTTACCAGATCCGACTCGATAATTTGTTCGATGAAGTTTAATGATTCCTTTTCCGCTTCCATATACTGAATAATATGATTAATAGTTAAGTAATGTGAAATCTGATATAATATTACATCCGTTCTGGCATTTCAATTCCTAACAAGTAAAAAGATTTTTCCAGGATTCTGGCTATGTGATTTATCAATATTAGTCTGAAATCTCTTGCTTCCTCTGATTCTGCATTTAAGATTCTTACTTCATGGTAATATCGATGAAAACTACGAGCCAGATTATAGGCATAGTTAGCAATTGATGAAGGATCATAGGCAAGAGCAGCCTGTTCGACCGTAGCCACAAATTGTTCCAGGAGGGCGGTTAGTTGTCGTTCCTCCAAGCTCATTTGGTAATTGCCAAATGCAACTTTTGGCAGATCAGTTTTTCGTAGAATACTCCGTATCCGGACATAGGCGTTCTGCACATAAGGACCCGTCTGGCCTTGCATATCTAACGATTCTTCAGGATTGAAAACCATCCTCTTTTTCGGATTGACCTTAATAATAAAAAACTTCAACGCACCCAAGGCAATGCGTTTAATAATTTCATTCTGTCGTTCTTCTGTTAGGTCCTCTAACTCTCCACGCTCTGCTGCTGATCTTGTTGAAATAGATAAAATTTCTTGAATTAAAACGTCTGCATCCACTACGGTTCCTTCTCTACTTTTCATTTTGCCGGTTGGAAGATCAACCATCCCATAAGATAGGTGGAACAAGTCTTTAGCATAAGGCTCTTTTAAGCGTTTTAAAATTTCAAATAATGCGCTGAAGTGGTAATTCTGTTCGTCGCCAACCACATAGACCATCTTTTCGAATCTGAATTCCTGATACCTCTTTTGAGCAGTGCCAATATCCTGAGTCATATATACTGAAGTACCATCAGACCTTAGCAAGATTTTTTCATCCATCCCTACATCGCTCAAATCGACCCAAACGGATCCATCTGGCTTTTCAAAAAAAACTTTGTCGGCAAGTCCCATAACAATTGATTCTTTACCCAATAAATAGGTCTTTGATTCATAATATGAAACATCAAACTCAACTCCAAGTTTTAAGTAGGTCTGATTGAATCCATCGTACACCCATCCATTCATTTTATTCCAAAGATCAATGGTTGCTTGATCACCTTTTTCCCATTGTATCAGCAAGTTCCTCACTTCCTGACCTAGTGCACTATAGTTGTTGAAATACTGGTTGGCATAAAACTTAAAAAAAGATGATTCTTTTGGATGCTCCTCTTGATTCGACTTATATAATCTTTGAGCAGTATCGGTCCTTTGCCATAATTGATATTCTTCCGCTAGTTTTTGATTGAACAAGACATAATAATTTCCAATTAAGTGATCCCCTTTCAAATTACTAGAAGAGGGTGTCTCACCATTTCCATATTTTTGCCAGGCCAGCATGCTTTTACAGATAGCTACGCCCCGGTCATTTACAACTTGTGTTTTTATAACATCATAACCGATGAATTCATACATTTTGGCGCATGACCACCCTAGTAGTATGTTACGTATATGACCCAAGTGAAGGGGCTTATTGGTGTTTGGAGAAGAGTATTCGATCATGATCTTGCGATCTACTTTGGGTAGTGGATATTCACTTTCTATTAGTTCATTGAAAGTTTGATGCCAAAAATCAAGTTCTAAACTCAAATTAAGAAAACCACCGGATACATTGTACCCAGCTACGGAGGCTGATATCCCAACGAGTTTTTTACCTAATTCTTCCGCAATAGTAGCCGGTTTTTTCCTAATTTTTTTTGCTAGAGGAAAGGTTACAATTGTAAAATCGCCCTCAAATTCTTTTTTAGTATGATTCACCACCACCTCATCAACATCTAAATTGGCTTGATACAATTCAGCAACTGCTTTTACAACTTGGCTCTGTAGTAATTCAATGATTGACATACACATTTTTATAAGGAACGCAAAGTTAAGAAAACCTTCAAATTATGATTTCTCTTTTGTAAAAACTGATCAATTTTTGAAATTAGCAATTCCTGACTTCTCAAATAGGCTGGCTACGTGTGCTTTTCTAGGCAGAGAAAAGCGAGGGCAGTATAAAAAAACCTTGTGACCTTAGGTAGTCGATCACAAGGCTATATAAATGTGACACCAAAAATTCTTTATTAAGACGTTAATTCATTTCACAAGTCACTCTGAACAAAAAATCTTAAGCAACTCAAAGAATTAGAGTAATGACCATTTTACTTATCATAAAGTTCGGCCTGGATTATTATGACTCAATCCATTATCAAAAATTAATATCCAGCGGAAAGTATTAGGAGGTACTCAGACCTGATGTGTTAGCCGCGAACCCAAGTCACTTTCACAACTACTTTTTATTCGATTGTCAATATACTTTACCACTTTTTAACTTCTTAACTCAGTAGAATTGATGATTCGTTTGTGACCAAGGCCATGACAGCTTTAGAAAGTAACAATTTACCCGGTAATTGATAAAAATTACTATTCATAATATTATTTCCCTGCTAAGCTGATTACATCAATTAAAACTATCATGGCAAAGTGCGACAAGAAAACGAAGTTTTGCCTGCCTCGAATTCTCTTTTTCAATAGGTCAACTGGCTTTCTTATAATTTTGGATTTTTAAAGTGACAGTAGTACCCTGACCACTCTCAATATTTATGTCAGCCTCCAGTTGAGATTTAAAGGCATGAATAAGCCGATATCCAAAAGATTCATTTAGGGCAATTTCTCCTGTTGTTCCTAGGCCAATGCCATTATCCGATACCTGTAATTCAATTTGATCTCCCATTTCTTTGAGAGATACGATAATAAACCCCTTCTGATCTTTTGGAAAGGCATATTTCAAAGAGTTACTCACCAACTCATTGATAATCAGGCCTAAAGGAACCATGGTGTCCACATCCAAATTCACCTCATCTATATTCAGTTTTAAATGTATTCGATCTGGAGAAATATTGTAGGAGTAAAACAAATTTTCTGTTAGTTTTTGCAAGTACTCATTTACAGGTATCCCGGTGAGGTTGTCTTCTTGATATAAGTTCTGGTGAATGAGGGCCATAGAATACACTCGATCTTGTCCTTCTTTCAAAACCGATAAGGCCGCACCTTCTTCGAGGTGCTCGGACTGTAAACCAAGTAAAGAAGATATAAATTGCAAATTATTCTTTACCCGATGATGGATTTCTCTCAGTAACAATTCATTGCGTTCATTTTTTTCTTCAATTTCCATTTTCTGGATTTCCAAAAGTTTATTAGCTTTCTTCCTCACTCTACTCAGGTTCCATAACAAAAAACCTATCATGAGTGACAGCAATAAGATACCTAAGGTAAAGAATTGAGTCTTGCGTTGTTGTTTTTTTTGCGCTTCCAATAAAGCAATTTGACTATCTTTCTCTTTTACCTCATAGGTGGTTTCCAGCTCTTTGTACTTAGTGTTCATTTCAGCATTGAAGAGACTATCGCTCGTATTTTTAAATTCTATTTCAGCTTCCCAGGCACTTTTGTAATCGCCAATTCTTGCATAAGTCTGAGAAAGGACATTATAACCGTTTTTAATGGTATTCATTTGTCCGCTTTCCTCTGCTTTACTAATTCCAATTTTTAAATATTTACCTGCTTGTTCATTGTTCCCAAGTTTTGCATGTAATTCACCTAATGAAATTATGACTGGTGGAGGAACCTTTCCTATTGCTTGAAAAGTGTTATAACTCAGTTGATTATTCTGAAGAGCTTTCTCTAATTGACCTTGTGATTTTTGAGCAACTGAAACATTGTAGCTGATACCTGCTATTGCTCGCTGATTGCCTAAAATAGTAAAGATGGATAAGGCCTTTTCGAAATATTCAATTGCCGATACCTCGTCTTTTTGAGTTCCAGCGATACCACCTAAGTTTACATAAGCATTAGCCACACCTGCTTTGTTTCCAATTTTCTGATGATAGTCTAATGCTTCTTGATAAGCTTCTTTGGCTTTATCCCAGTCCATTTTGTCCTTATATAGAATGCCCATCGAGTTGTACACATTGGCTAATCCTTGATCGTTATGAGTTTGTTTGAATAGAGCGATGGCTTTTTGACAATAATCCAGAGCCATAGGAAAATCACCGGTATTCCTAGCAATGGAACTTAGTCCACGATAAGTAAAAGCTATTCCATTCGTATCCTTTTGGGCTTCATAGATTGTCAAAACTATTTTAAATTCTGCCTCAGCTTCAACATAAGCATCTTCTCTTGACAACATATTGGCTTTTAGTTTTCTTGCATCAGCTTCAAGTAATGCGTCATGGGCAAAACTATTTGATTTCAATAAACTGTCCGCCAGGGCCAGTGCCTGTCTATGTTTTCCCTCAGATCTTTTCAATTTAGCCAGTACCAAAACCGCTCTAGAAAGAGTTTCCTTTTTATTGTACAATGTAGCCAGTTGTATAGTGGACCCTATTAGATCATTGGCGCTTGTGCGCTGACGGTCCATTTCCCGTTCAGCGATGTTGATCATTTGATTGAGCGTATCTTCCAATGAAGTTGCCTGATTTATCTCTTGTAATAAAGGATTAACCATTTCTGTTTGTCCATTCAGTTGTTTAATTCCAACCAAACTTATACAGATTAAGAAATATATTATTGAGCGCTTACTAAATAGAATATCCATTGAACCTTTTTATCGGAAATAAAGAAACAAAAGAAGATACAACGTTTTTTTTGGATGTTAGAAAACTAGGCTAGTCGGAGGTTAAATAATAATAGTCAATAGATAGCTTTATGTTTGGATTTAATTATTTGGCATAAAAAAAACCTTGTGTTCAAAGGTAGTTGACCACAAGGTTGATTAAAATGATGACACCCAAAATTCACTCTTAAGACGCTGGCTGACATGGGAGCCACAACTTATTTGTGTTAAAAAGACGAATATATTTCAACGTTATATATTAGTTATTGAAAATGTTAATTTTAACCAACCATTTTAAAAAATAAAATTTTTCTAGCATGTGGACGTAAAGAGGAATATTCTTTTTAACTGATCATTTATTGTGTCATTATGGTTGAGTGTCTAATATTGATCGGCGAAGGAGCAGCAGCTGTCTATGTTTAAAAGAAGTACAAGCTGGGGATAAAACACATCTGAATAAACCTATAGTTTTATCTCAAGACAAAGTAGAGACAGGAATTAAATCTTAGGGAAGTGCTGAAATTAACCCTTAAATTCTATTTTTTTGTGAGTGCCATCACAATATGGCTTATTAGCGGAACCACCACATCTACAGAAAAAGGCTTTTTTGGGTTTTTGTTCAATAGTACCATTAGAATGTGAGATAGAACAGCTTGAGTGGACCGCTAATGGGCCATCCGGAATGACTTCCACACGTACATGATCACTTGATTGATTTGAATCCATAGTTGTATTTTTTATGTTTGAGATGAAGGATAAAGCACCTGAAGGACATTTTTTTACCTGAGCAATCACTTTTGCCTCACTTGTGCCTTCTAATCGAATCCAAGGTTTATCTGTTGGCTTGAATACCTCTGGTAATCCATGAACGCATTTTTCTGAATGGATGCACAGACTTGGTTTCCAAAATACAGTGAGATCTCCTGCTTTATAATTTTTAATTAAATCTGCTTTCGCCATGATTACAAACTACAAAATTTTTGTGATTCTATAAAAAGCATTACCCAATAAATTACTTTTGATGGCTTAGCCTTCCTCTTTCCCCAAGCTCAATGACTTCTGCATTTTCAATTCGACCGTTGCGCAGCTCAAAACGAAGGGCGGTTCTAAAAATATGAAATCCGTGGTGGCCACAAGCCCCCGGATTCATGTGTAGATGTTTAAACTTTTGGTCGTATAGGACTCTCAGAATATGGGAATGCCCACAGATGACTAATTGAGGCTTTTCCTGAAGGATTAACTCAGCGACCCTGCGGTTATATTTACCGGGTTTGCCTGCAATATGGGTCATAAAAATTTTTACCCCCTCCCGATCAACTATTACATCCCTGGGCCAGGTAGCTCGAATATCCTTGTCATCAATGTTTCCATAAACTCCAATCGTCGGCTTAAAATTATTCAGCTCGTCGATGATATTTATTCGTCCCACATCGCCGGCATGCCAAATTTCGTCACAAGATTTGAACAATTCAAATAATTCAGCATCTAAAAAACTATGTGTATCTGATAACAGACCTATTTTCATAGGTTCGAACAGTTGATGAGTATCTTTCCAAATTGCTGACCACTAGCCATCCGTTCAATAGCCTTATTGATGTTTGTCAATTTATAAACTGAGTCAATCACCGGGACTATTTGATGTAGATTAATAAAATTTAGCATGTTTTGAAAGTCCATTGGGCTGCCCATAGTGCTTCCATTAATTTGTATTTGCTTCCAGAATAATAGTTGTGGAGAAACCTTCATTGAACCAGCGGTACCACCATAAACCACCATTTTAGCTCCCGGGTTACAGCACTTTAATAGTTCATTGAAACCAGGCCCCCCAGCGCCATCAATGACCAAATCAATTCCTTTGGATAATTCACCCATTTGTTTAGACCATTTCTCCTGGTTATACAATACCCCACCTAAAGCACCCATCGATATAGCTTTATCAATTTTCTCTTGTTTGCTCGAAGTCACATAAACCCGGGCACCCGCTTTAATTGCAAACTGCATAGCGAATAATGCCACACCGCCTCCTATTCCACTAATTAAAACATTGGATGATGCATCAATACCTCCTTTTGAAAATATAGAACGATAGGCCGTTAGCCCTGCTAAAGGAAGGGCAGCAGCCTCAAAAAATGATAAGTGTTCAGGCTTAGGAAAAATATTCTCCGAAGGAACGCTCATCATTTGAGCAAACGTCCCATCTCTGGGAAGCCCCAAAATATGATAATGTAAGTCTTGGAAATTTTGATCACTACCCCAATTAAATCCAGGTTGAATGATCACTTCTTCTCCATCACAGATTCCACTTCCGTCGGAACCTAAAATACTAGGGAATTTAATTCCCGGATATTGACCTTTCATAATCCATACATCCCGGTGATTCAAGGCACCGGCATGCATTACAACAAGTTTTTCTTTATCTCGGGGTAATGGAGCATCCACTTCTTGAATGCTTAATGGTTTATCATGATCACTTAATACAGCTGCTTTCATAACTAATGGTGGATTATTAATAAATTTGCTAAATCAATAAACCCAAATTATGAATTAAGAATCGGTTAGGTTCTTTCTCCATGATTAGGTTTAAAAAAATCTTCTTTTTTGTCGCGTGAATTTAGAATAATATTAATAATATACTGGGCTTTTACCGTTGATATTTTTAATGCTCAGGCCCAAATAAAATATGATACATCAAAAACTATTTCAGGAATTGTTTATTTGGATTCAATCGTGGTAGTAGCCAGTAGACAAGGATTTGATGTAGAAGATTTTATTTCTTTGGTCATGACAGATACTACCTTCTATCAAGCCTTCAAAAATCTGCGATTTCTTAATTATGATTTCAACAACCGACTTAAAGCTACCTATTTTCAATCAAGAGAAATTGGCATATATCGAAGCGATTGTCATCAGACTTATGCAGACCATTGCAGGTCGATGTCCTGTCAAGACGTAGAATTCACAAATGGTTATTACAAACGAGGATTCCCGGTTTATTTTACCAGCAATCTTTATGAACGATTATTTCTTACGAAAGGTGTGGTCTGCAACCAGCCAAAAAAAAGTGCGCAAATTGATTCTGGAAAAAGGAAAAAGAGCCGACCTCTTGCTAATCCGGTAGAAGAAATTAAAGTTATACTTTTCAAACCGGGCCAAAGAAGCAGATTGCCCATAATAGGTAGAAAAATGGATATCTTTAGTCCTAAGATGAGCAAGTATTATGATTTCAGCATTACTTCTTCAGACTATAATGGATTACCTTGTTATGTGTTTTCTGCTATGGTCCGACCAAAGTATAAGCTGACTAAAGTCAATAAAACTGTAGTAAAGAATTTGCAAACTTATTTTCACAAAGAAGATTTTCAAATCCTCTACCGTGACTACAAGTTGAAATATTCAAGCAGTTTAATTGATTTCGATATTGAGATGAAAATTGATTTGTCCCAAATTAATAACCTTTATTATCCCACTCGAATCCGTTTCAACGGGTATTGGGATGTACCAACAAAAAAAGCCGAACAATCTACTTTTGAACTAACCATAATGAATCCCGCCCAATGAATTACAATTTATTAATTATTGATGCTGGTTCCAGCAAAGCTGACTGGATCTATTTGGACGAAATAGGAGTAAACTCTTTCCAATCAACAGGGTTTAATCCACTTACCCATGTTCCTAAAGATCTTACTGATTCGATATGGCAATTGAGTCAAACCTTAACAATCAATGAACCGTTATCTATCCATTATTATGGTGCGGGCGTATCTTCAGCAACGGATCACGATATTTTCGAAATTTTCCATCAGCATTTTCCGAATGCCAGGGTCGAAATAGATACCGATATACTCGGTGCCTCAAGAGCGGCTTGCTTTAAAAATCCAGGCATAGTATGTATTGCTGGTACTGGAAGCAATGCTTGCGTTTACGATGGCCATAAGATTGTAAACCAGACCAATACGCTAGGATACATTATAGGCGATGAGGGAAGTGGAAGTCACTTGGCAAAGCAATTGATGAAAAGTTATTTTTATAAAAAATTACCAGCTCATTTGGTCTCATTATTTGATTCTGAATATCCTACTTTTGATAGAGATTCATTTTTAGATCGTTTGTATAAAGCTGAAATGCCCAATGCCTATCTCGCCTCGTTTACTCCTTTTTTAAGTCAAAACCAATGGGATCCTTACATCAAAGCATTGATCCTGACCAGCTTTAAGTCATTTATCCAATGTCATATTTTACCATTACAGACTCCCGAAAATTTAAGCGTTCATTTTATTGGCTCCATTGGATTTTATTTCCAGGATCATTGGAAGCAAGCCCTGTCAGAATATCAAATGACCTCTGGAAATTTTATAAAAAAACCTATTGATGGATTAGTGGAGTATCACCGTAGTTTATTAAAATAAATTAATAACCATTGCGCTTCCTGTTTAGCACTTCATTTCAACCATCAGTTTTTTTAAGTAGAAGCGTAATACCATCACGTAAAGCTCCGGGTAGAAAACTGTTTGAGCGCCTATAAAGCCTTTGTAATAGAGTTTTATTAGGATTGAAATAGTTCTGTCTTAATTGAAAAAAGACCTCCAGTCCGCAATCCTGGACAAAATGATGTAATTCGTTCATAGTATATTCCCGAAAATGATTTTGCCTATGAGCAGCGATTAGATTGTAGGGATTTTTACCCAAAAGCATCTTAAGTCTTCTGTCCAAGGCTACGGCGTTAGGGGTTTGCAGAAGCATAACGCCTCCGGGTTTTAAAAAACCACAAAGGTATTTTAGGACTTGTGAAGGTGGCGTATATAGGTGTTCTATTACCTCGGCAAAAAGGATTAAATCAATTGACTCCCGATGCTGTTCAGGCACATCAATACCAAAATTTAAATCTTGATCTAAATGAAATTCTTGCTCTTTCCTATGATTTAAAGGATGGTCAATACCTAAAGAATGTACTGAAAAGGCGGGAAATGATTTTCTAATCAAATGAGTCTGGTAAGCCGGACCTACATCTAAAATATGACTTGATTTTCCGATCCTGTTTTCCTCAATCAGCTTACTTATTAGATTCAATATGAGTAAATAACGGTATTTATGAAAATCTATATAAGCGGCGATATGCTTGTTGTCTGGCATATCAGACATCACATCCACTAAGGTAAATTTTGATGATTCTTGTCTATCCATTACTCTATTTCCAAATTTTCAATATCTAATTTCAGATGTTCATACCCAATTGCCTTCAAAACCTTATTTTCCATTTGACCACTATATTCATGCTTTAATAAATAGGCCGCTGCGATTTCTCCATAGGCCAAAGCACCTTTTGCGCCTACACCAGACATGGCCCCCATCACGATCAAATTTTTGTCATCACCCCCTGACGGATCGCCCGCAGGTGTTACGTACGGTATCTCATTTTTACTTAAAGAATATACGCAAGAGTACCCGTCAACTACTTTTAAATCAGTTAGTTCAATCGACAATCCAAGTTGAGCGAGATAAGTAGCTGTTCGCTCTATGCTCCAATTGATCTCTTCTTGATCCAGGGATTTTTCCCAAATGTTATCGAGATCATCGATATCAGTACGTTGGAAATGACCTCCTATTTTGATGATCGGTGCACTATCCTCCCATCGCTCTATCATCGAAAAAAAACTTAGGTCACTTGTTCCTCCAGAACTGTTGATAACGGGATATCCATTTCGGATCTTACTTTTTTGAACTGAATTTAGTTGATTCCAAACTAGCTGTTTTATCTGTAAAAAGCTTAGAAATACTCGTTGCGGTTTTATCAACTGTTCAAAATAGGGTGCCACATTGATGAGCACTGACCCATTATAAGGGCCAGCTGCACAGATGACTTGGTCTGTGGTAATTATATAAACCTTATCCGTGGCTAGATCCATCACTTCAATCTCAAACCCCTGTCCACTTTTTGTTAGGCTGAGTACTTTAGTCCGATATCTAATTTCTTGGCCTTTAAACCGAATGGCTAAATGCAGTTTTTTGATGAGCGCCTGTGGGTTGATCGTACCAGAATAGGTTTTATACTCACGCAACATAATGGCCGTGTCAGCTAGAGCAGCTTCAAATAGAGTATAAGCTTCCGCTGGATTACTGGCCAATTGAAATGAATCTTGCTGATCAGCTAATTGTTTTTCAATCCGGTCCATTTGTTTTACATGTCGGATATAGGTGACTGGTGATGTGGTAAATACATCCTCCATGGAATGTTGATCAACTTCGTCCTCCTTATTTAGATAGGTGATTAACTTGTTGACCTCTTGAACATTTCGATTGTGCAGGAATGACCAAATATCATCTTTTGGCCCTATGCTTCGAGCGATGCGTGCTTCACCGAAACTACTTCCCAGAATATAAACTGAACCTTGTTTTTCAATTAATATCACCTTTTCATTTTTAGATGATAATTGCCAGGCAGCTGCGCTTCCGATAAGCCCTCCAACTATGATTACAATGTTCGTATGCTTATCATTATCGCACCCAACGAAAAACCAAACAACTACTATGATTGCGATAAAGGTTGGCCTTGCATTTTTAGAAATATTCATATAACCATATTAACCCTGATTATCTTATTTTTTTTAGCATCAGCCTTGATCTGGTAGTTAATGTAGAGCATAAAGACAACCTTTTCACTTCTTCACTGCCCACATCTCGATTTCGACTAGCAGTGTCATTAATAAATTTACACCCACTGCTGCCCGCGCTGGTAATGGATCGTCGAAATAAGTTTTGTATACTTCATTAAAGCGTGGCCACAAAGCCAGATCAGTCATATATACATTGACTTTGAAAACATCGTTCAGTGTTACGCCTGCAGCCTGTAATTGGTTCCTGCAATTCTCCATAGTTACCCGGGTTTGTTCTTCAATCGAATCGCCCACTACGTTGCCATCTTTATCAATGGCTGCTTGCCCACTGATGACTACCAACTTATTGGTAATTATTTCCAATACGGGTGAATAAGGTCCGGCCGTTTTGTGTTGACCACTTTGAGGTCTAATGATTTGATTGGTTGCGGGCAGCTCAAGAGAATAAGGCATATAACCAGTGAACCCGGTAATTTTCCATATCCCATTAACTTTCCTACAACGATATAAGGTCTGCCAATTAAGATAATCATTCTTACCGTCATCCCGATTTACGAGACCATCAAATTTCTTATGCACGAGTGCGGCGGATCCATTGATTTCAATATCTCGCAATTGAGTGGCTTTATACAAAGCAGACTCTGCTTCTGGCGTGTGGATGGATTGATTAAAAAGCCTAGCCTGACGCAACCACTCCAGTTTATAAACTTCTAATGTTGGATATTTAATTGTCCAAAAATCAGGATTCGTCTTTTTATGTGCATCAATACCCATAAATCCTTCAGCAATAAAATCTTCTTGCACCAAACTCCAATCTTCTCGAACAAAAGCAACAATATCTCTATGAACCAACATCTCCCATATTGCCCTACGATCCGGATCATTAGGAAACGGATTCACATTATGCATCATATTGAATACTCTTTTGATTGTAAAGTATATTCTTTAAGGGCATCCTGATCAATAGAAACACCCAGTCCTGGGCCAAGTGGCAAGTTTATGTAGGGAGGTTCAATGCCCAGTGGACTGTCCAGTAAATCGTGCTCACGAATCATTCGGCCGAATATGTCACTGGGCCATATGCAACGCTCCGAAGCTGCACAACAATGGATATACATGGCTTCCAATATACCTAAATCAATTTCTGATCCATGCCAGTAAGGCAATTCGGCAGCATCTGCTATAGACGCCATTTGTCTGAAATGAGCTGCTCCACCATTAAAATTAAAGCCATCGACCGCCTGTTTTTGAATGGCCTGAATCGTATTATACATCCGTTGCCCGTGCAAGACGTACGGTAGTGAAACGTGCAATACTATCGGGATCGATCCAAAGTTTCTCAAGGCCGCATATTCATCTAATTGCCAACGGGGTATCGGATCTTCTAAGCAAAGTACATTGCCAATTTCCTGTATTTGTTCTATCCTTTTTCTTGTTTCAAAACTACTGTTCCAGCGCTCATTTGGATCCAATATTATTTTCATACCAGGCGCATATGCATCTATCTCTTTGCACCAGCCTAATATATTATCCTCTAAGTCGGTTTTAAATTTTATGCAATCATAGCCCTGACCATAATATTGCGCGGCCCAATCTCCAATTTCCTCAGTGGTCCGATGACTGGACCAGGCACCAATCTTAATTTTGTTTCTCACGGGACCACCCAAAAGATCCACCACCCTCAAATTATGAGCCTTGGCATACGCATCATAAATGGCACATTCAAAGCCGTCATATTCTCTACTATATACGATGGGCAATTTCTGTAGTGGAAATTCATCTAGAGACATGCCCAGCAACATGGATATAATATTTTCGACTTGATTCCAATCGTGATTCCGATAGAGTTCACCTAGACCGGTTACCCCATTCGCTAGCTCCATTTCCAAGATCAATTTAGGTAATTGATCAAATTGTACCGACCAACCCACCTTAGCCCCGACCGGCAATTTATGCAGCGGTTTATCCAACGAGTCAGATGCTATTACTCCTTTAAGTGCTGGAACCATCACTTCATGGCAAGTAAATTTGCTAATCTTCAGTTTACTCATGGCACGAAAGATCTACTAAAAAGTAATCGGGTTGTACCCTGGTCTACATAAATTTGCTGTCCGGTAATTGCTCGGCTGTAATCCGACAACAAGAAGGCCACTACCCTTCCGACATCAATTGGTTCAATAAAACGATCAATGACCTGATGATCCCTCTTATATTCTTCCGCCCATCCTTTAGGATCGTCAGTCCAGGTACTGATCAAATCAAAATTTTGTTCAGCATGCACGTAGCCAGGAGCGACGGAATTTACGCGAATCCCGTATTTCCCAAAATCTAACGCCATCCCCATGGTCAAACCAATGATCGCATTTTTAGAACTACTATAAATGGCGTAACGAGCTGTTGTGGAATGGGCATGGATTGAAGATATATTTACAATATTTCCTGACGATTTATGTTTGATCAAATAATTGGCAAAGGTCTTAGCACACAACCAGTAGGCTTTGAGATTAACGTCCATCAATCGGTCATATTCCGCTTCGGTAACTTCATGTGCTTCCTTGCTCAACCCGACTCCTGCATTATTCACCAGACCATGTAAAGTGCCAACTTCATTGTAAGCTATTTGAAACATACGTTCCACCTCTACCACTTTGCTCACATCTGCATGAATACACAATGCGTTGAGATATTGCTTTTGTGCTCTTTGCAATTTTGTTGAATCGATATCAATAATGATCAAGTTGGCTCCTTGTTCCTGCAGTGCTTCAGATACACCACCCCCTACTCCAGTCCCAGCTCCTCCAGTAACTAATATATTTTTCCCTTGTAGATCGATCATTACATTATTCCGTATGTGTTAAATGCGTCCACTGCGGACATTCCATTTTGGATTGCTTTTCTTACCAGCTGCTCGCCTGTAGCCTTTTCCATTGAGCGCTCAATAATTTCCAATTCATGAATAGCCGGAATGACTAATACACCATCAATGTCACCAAAGATAATATCTCCAGGATGGATCTGAACTGATCCTATTTGTATTGGAATTCGAAAATCAACTACCTGACCTCTGGGAGCTTGATCTTGGGCATAACTACCAAAACAAAATGTAGGAAAGTTTAAAGCAAGAATGCCATTCGTATCTCGAACATAACCATCTGCTACTACACCAGCAGCACCCAATTGTATTGCCCGGGTACTCATCAACTCTCCCCACATAGCATAACTTGGTGAAGAACCCGAGCAAACATACACTTCTCCTGTTTTAAGATCATCCAACGCTTCCAACATGACCCCAAACGGTTTGGTTATAGTCGAAGAACCATCTTTATTAACCTGGACATCCTCTTCCAAAACTGGCATGGCCCGGCCAAGCACAATCATTTCTGGAGATAGCGGTTGAATGGTCGGCGGTAAAAATTGATGCAGCAGATTCATTTGATCCATGATATCGCCTACTACAGCTGTAAATAGATGAGTTTTGAAAAGTTTGAATAAATCTATATCCGAATTCAACTCCATGCTGTTTTTATTCTGCCTGAAAACAGTTTCGGCATTTTCTAAAATTTGCTATTAAAGATATTCCAATCATCATGAACATCCTAATGTAAATCTAAATTGTGTTGATTAAAGTTCTTTTTGCAAGCTGTTGGTTAGTAAATTTTAATTTGCTCTTTAAAAGGTGTAAAACCGGTTAAATAAACACAATCGGCATTGACTTTTGGTGCGGCTCCTCGCAATTGTGTCCATTCATGTGCCGGCCTAAATCCAGTTATATTTATTTCATCCTCCTGATAGGTATATTTGATTGATTCTTGATCGAAGATATAAGTACCAGCTGATTGATCAAGCTGCCTAGCGCCGGAAATAGTACCTCCTCTACGGAAAGCTAATTCAATCGCAACAGGAACATAATCCGTCCCATTTATCTGAATATCTAAAACCATACCGGGGTCTTCCTCATAAATAGTTACTTTAGCTTCTAGGCTTTGAACTTCACTTTGAGGTCTGTTGTCTCGAGGCATCTTTTCCCAATCGCCATTATCTGGTAATTGTTCCTGAGGATATGGTTGATAATAGGGTCCACGCCATTGTTGACTGAGGACATACCGGTTATTTTCTGTGTGGAGTTGTTCAGCAATAAATTGACCTTTTCCAAAAAATGCCGTGGCAAACCGAATCGCTTGTAATACAGCCATTCCCCGATGAAACGTAAAAAAAGTTGCATTCTTGGCCAGAATCGAAACATCCAAATTATCTCTTCTGATTCTTACCAATTCAAGGTGTTTAAAATGTTTAATGTAGTCAATCGGCAGTTGACTTACATTAGGCAATTTTTGAAGTCCAGGATCTTCGAGTAAATATATAAGCGAACCTGATAGTTGTTTTATTGACGCATTTTGTTCAATAGATTGGGCCATAGCTCCGTATATCGGGTTATTATCATGATGGGCTAAGTATAAATAGGAATAATAATAAGGTACTAAATCCTTTGCTTGAAATTGATCTTGTCTGCGTGAAACTTCAGTAACCACTTCCCCGTTAGGGTGCATTAGATACACGGTCATATCCAGGTTTTTCCGCACAGGATTTAAAAGATTTGGTTTATTGAGCATGCGCCCTATGGTGATTAAACATCGATTCGTCAAAGGTGAGTAGACGCTGGTACTCCGTTCGGTGTATTGGCCATCAGCATCAATATCAATTTTTTCTTTCAACCAGGTCTCCACTCGATTAACATATTTACGGTTTGGGAATAGATGATTGATTCTTGCCAGGGCCATACTCACAACCCAACGGTGATTAGGAGTATGTATACCACCTACCGAAAGTGCATTCCCCGCTTTTAAAAAAAATCCTTCGAATTTAGTGAGCATTATCTGATCTTCCAAGATGAAATTCCTAATTAATGTATAACCTAATGCAACAGGTTCTACTACAAATGCCAGATCCGGTGTACTGTGAAAATTAGTGGTTAGCAAGTCAATGGTACCATCTTCATGTTGCTTCCGTACTAAAAAATCAAGCGCCAAATTAATAGCAGCAAAAATTTTTTCGGAATTGTAAAAAGTGGATTTTTTTTGTGAATAGGCAAGGGCAAATCGTTGAATTGCGCCTCCTGCAGATCCGGGATGATGAATGCCATATCGATCTGGGAATCCGCCAAATTCTTCACTTTTTGTGATTCTGTTCTGATTTGACAATAATTCGACTACCACTTGATCATTGGCTTCAAATAGATGATCAATAAGTGGAACAGACTCTGGGTTGGCTTTTGCCAAAATACCCAACTGATTGTATCCGGGCATATTCAATAATCCCACCCCAAAGCCTACTGTTTTAATTAGATTTCTACGATTCAAGTTTGGATCTTCAAAGATTTTTTCTCACCACCCAAAAAAAATTTAAGGCCATAATCAAATTGGTCATATTTAAACTTAATTGTTTTGGGTTGCAGCTACTAAAATAAGCAAAAAAATAGCATGCATGATAGGAAACCATATTGTTCATATAAAAGATGTTGCCCCTAGTTAAATTGTCAACTATTTGTCACTGATATTAGGTTTTAGTCACTTTAATAAAAGAAGCAAAGTGTATTTTTTCTTAATTTTAACTCATAAACTAAAACCTGAAATGACATTCATTAAAATATTTTACAAATCCACATTACTGATCAGCATCTCTCTATTTTTGCTCGGAAGCTCTTGGGGTCAAAATGATCCGCAGCCTATAGTAATCGGTGAAAAATTTCACTTATATTCTGATCTATTAAATGAAGAGCGGGAATTATGGATATATACGCCCGAAGGGTATCAAGAAGAAAAAGAATCCTATGGAGTTATTTATTTACTGGATGGACCCGGTAATTTCCTTCATACCTCAGCTACCGCTCAATTTTTAAGTAGAAATGGAAGGATGCCTGGAATGATTGTGGTGGGTATTGCCAATACAGATCGAACCAGGGATTTGACGCCAAAACTTTTGACAGACACCAGTAGGCGATTTCCTAATGCTGGTGGGGCTGATAATTTTCTAAATTTTATCAGTGAAGAATTAATACCATATATCGATAAAAACTATCGCACTACGCCTTATAAATTATTAATTGGTCATTCTTTCGGAGGATTGTTTGTAAATCATGCGCTGGTCCATCGTCCGGAAATTTTTAATGATTTCATTTCGATTAGTCCAAGTCTCTGGTGGGATGAACAATTATTAGTCGATCAAACCCAGACTCATTTCAAGTCAAATAAAGATCAGGGAGGTTATTTATACATGACCATGGGTAATGAAGGGGAAAATATGTTGAGTGGCGCTCGAAAACTTGCTGCCGTTTTGGAAGAATCAGCTCCTGAAAATTTTAAATGGGAATTTGACTTAATGGAGTCAGAAACGCATAATTCTGTTCCTGCCCGTAGCACCTATAAAGGACTTGAGTTCATTTTTGAAGACTGGTATTTGCCCAATCTATTTGAAATGTATGAAACCGGAGGTATAGATGCGCTGGATGAGCACTTTGCCAATATCAGCAAAAGATGGAGCTATAAATTAAAAGCACCAGAGCGAACTATAAATCAAATTGGTTATGCATTGCTCAATCAAGATAAAATTGATGAAGCCATTCAGGTTTTTACGCGCAATGTAGAAACCTATCCAGAATCCTCTAATGTATACGATAGTCTGGGCGAAGCATTTATGAAGAAAAAAGATCATAAGCTAGCTATTAAGAATTATAAAAAATCAATTGAACTCAACCCTGGCAATGAAAATAGCAAGGAAATGTTGGCTAAAATGGGTGTCGATATTTCGTCGGTTTCACCGGATATTGTATTGCCGGAAAAAGTACTCCAAAAATATGTAGGGATCTATCAAACCCCTCAATTCACCATTGAAATTTATCTTGAAGGTGGCCAACTTTTTGGTAAGCCTGCTGGACAACAAGCGGTTGAATTGGTTCCAATTTCTAAGACTGAATTTTACACCAAAATGGTTGAAGCAAGAATTTATTTTCGATTGGATGATCAAGGAATTCCAAATATGATGACCGTTCAAATGAACGGTTCAGAGAATATAGGGGTAAGACTGAACTAGAAACATGAGCATAACTTAGCTTTCTTGCACACCTGTTATGAAGATTCTGAATCTTATCCAATAAATAAGGTCCAAAAAAATCATTCAAACTATTGAGAAAACCTTATAAAAAACTTCAGCATGCACATTAATGATTACAGAGCACAGGCACACAAAATGGTTGATTGGATCTGTAACTATTATGAAAACATTGGAGAGTATCCTGTTAAATCTGCCGTATCCCCGGGCGACATCGCTAGACAAATCCCATCTGCCATTCCAGAAGATTCGGAATCATTTGACCTCATTTGGAAGGACTTTGTAAACATTATTTTGCCAGGCATTACTCATTGGCAGCATCCCCACTTTCATGCGTATTTTAATGCCAACACCTCCTTCCCATCACTTTTAGGTGAAATGATTACAGCGGCATTAGGCTCACAATGTATGATATGGGATACCTCACCGGCTGCCGCTGAGCTGGAAGAAAGGATGATGGAATGGTTGCGTGATTCCATGGGACTGCCCTTGACTTGGAGCGGAGTTATCCAGGATACCGCAAGCACCGCAACCCTTTGCGCATTGCTAACCGCCAGAGAAAAAGCTACTGAATATGAAATTAACCGGAAAGGTATTGGACTAAATGTCTTTCGCATTTATAGCAGCACCGAGGCACATTCTTCCCTTGAGAAAGGTGTAAAGATCGCTGGTTTTGGAAAAGAAAATCTAGTCAAAATCGCCGTTGACGAACGATCCCGGATGGATCCTCAAAAGTTATCAGAGGCCATTAATCTGGATATCCAAAACGGATACATACCCTTGTTTGTCATGGCTGCACTTGGTACTACAAGTACGCTGGCAGTAGACCCACTTGCTGAAATTGCCAAAATTTGTGAACAGTTTGATATCTGGTTGCATGTAGATGCGGCTTATGCCGGCAGCGCATTGTTACTACCTGAATTTAAGTGGATGATTGAAGGTATAGACGCTGCGGATAGTTTTGTGTATAATCCGCACAAGTGGTTATTCACCAATTTTGATTGCACTGCCTACTTCATTAAGGATAGAGCAGCATTAATCAAAACATTTGAAATATTACCAGAATACCTAAAGACCGAGAGCCGCGGAAGAGTAAACGATTATCGAGATTGGGGGATTCCGTTGGGGCGTAGATTCAGAGCGCTCAAACTTTGGTTTGTATTACGAAGTTTTGGATTGGAAAATTTAAAATTGACGATAAGCAATCATATTCAATGGGCTCGCGATTTAGCCAATAAAATAGCGCTTGATCCAAATTGGGAGTTGATGCAGGATACCCAGTTTAATATGATTGTGTGTAGATACGTTCCTGAGTGGATAAGCGACCCGGAGACACTTAATAAAATTAATGAGGTCCTATTAAATTCTATCAACTCCAGCGGTGAAGCTTATATGACCCATACCAAGTTAAATGATAAATATGTCCTACGCGTAGTCTTTGGTCAAACCTATTTAGAAAAAACGGATGTGGAAAACATGTGGGCAATTATGCAGCGACACGTTGAAACTATTTAGTTCAGAATAACCTATCAGCTATAAACGCTCTTAAGACTTCTAATCCCATTTTAAAATCTGCGTTGTTATTTATAATCAAATGTGCTTGATCCTTATAAGGACGAATGTATCTTTCAAAGGCTGGTGAAACATGATATTGATATCGATACAAAACATCTTCTAAAGGGTAATTGCGTTCCGATTCATCTCTTTTAATACGCCGGATTATTTTAAATTCGTCTTTAGCCGAAATAAATAATTTGAGGTCCAATATATTTCGAATATGCTCATAATGATAAATGAACAGGCCCTCAACTATGATAATTGGGGCAGGGGCAAACGTTTTGGTCGAAGCGGTCGCCTTCGGATTGTTAAAAACATATTCAATTCGCTGAACAGTATTTCCGTCAATCAGTTTTTCCAAATCCTCAATAAAGGCATTTGAATCTATTGACTCGGGTAAATCAAAATTTTTTATTCCTTGTTCGTCGGTAAGTTGTGTCTCTCGCGGATGATAATATTCATCTAATGAAATAATACAAACTTGCCCCTCTGAGAAGAATGTCCTCAATGCTTTTATAAAAGAAGTCTTGCCTGAACCACTTCCTCCACATATCCCTATTAAGAATGGCTTGTTCATTAATTTTAATATCTCTGTTACCCACCTTTAAACCGCCCTAAACTTGAAACCACCTATCTGAAACCAGAAACTTTATATCTTAGGCCCACCTTACCTATTAGCAATAATCTCATTGTAAAACCCAGAACATTCAAATATGGTAGCGACTTCTATTAAAAAATCAAAATCATTGGTAACTCGTTTTTCGTCAATCGCTCCAGTAATTACTTCCTCTGCTAAATCAACGGTTTCTCCACATCCTAGATAATCAAACATCATTCCCCCAAAGGCCCTAAGATTCCGATCAAATGTATAGTTACAATGGTTCCACTCCATGATTTTACCTTGGGTTCAATTAGTATAAATTTGAAAGAAGAACAAAGGTAAAAAATTGTTAATTAAGCACAGCATATAAATCATAGAGACCGCTGCACTGACTGAAAAGAGATAACAGACCGCTGCGTTACGAGATGTCTGGGTTTGGGTTTTGAATTATTAGACAACATTGAATTTAGTGAAATGAGGCCTTGAATACTGAATTCCGTCAATTGCGATTCGTTCTATTTAACTTTTAATCTTTTTTAAGCTATAATTTCTTAACTGACCGCTCCGCTGACAGAACCGAGACTGCTTCGCTTCGATAAGAGTGAGTATGGGTTTGAGTTTGAAACGCAGTTCAATTAATAAAAAAATTGAAAATTGTTTTTCTATTCAACTTGACCTCTAAGCCCCTAAACTACTTTTACCTCTCAACTTTTATAGAGACCGCTGCGCTGACTGAAAAGAGACTGCTTCGCTTTGATAAGAGTGAGTATGGGTTTGAGTTTGAAACGCAGTTCTATTAAAAAAAAGATTGAAAATTGTCTTTCTATTCAACTTGACCTCTAGGCCCTAAACTACTTTTACCTCTTAACTTTTATAGAGACCGCTATGCTGACAGAACCGAGACTGCTTCGCTTTGATAAGAGTGAGTATGGGTTTGAGTTTGAAACGCAGTTCAATTAATAAAAAAATTGAAAATTGTTTTTCTATTCAACTTTGGGCTAACCCCCTATTAACTAGAGTAGATT
>JAHEJC010000359.1 GCA_024639065.1 Lewinellaceae bacterium
TGATTCGTATTATATTAATTACCGCTAAAGGTCTGGCGCATGTCTGTCGATTTACCTGCCTAAGGTGTGCCCTTTGTTTACGGCCATTTTTTATTTATCTGAAATTTTAGATGTCAAAAATCGATAGAATCTGGATTTAGTCCTGAATATCCAAAATTATCCATTTGATTGATTAATGTCAAATCTGATTCTGATATTTCAAAATCAAAAACATCGAAGTTTTCTTTTATTCGATTAGGTGTTATAGATTTAGGCAGAGGTAGCACATTGTTTTGCAATGCCCAACGGATACATAACTGAGCCACTGATTTATTATATTTATTAGCAATTTCTTTCAACAATTCATTCTCTAATAACTTACCTCTTCCAAGAGGACTCCACCCTTCAACCAGGACGTTGTTATCGACGCAAAATTTCACACAATCATTTTGCATAAATCCCGGATGATATTCTATCTGATTAACTGCGGGCTTAATCTTTGCGTTTTCCATTAATGGCTCAAGATGATGTTCTAAAAAATTGCTAACTCCAATTGCTCGAATCTTTCCTTCGGTATAAAGTTTCTCCATTGCTCTCCAAGTATCTGAATTTATTTGTCGCCAATTGTTAAATTGATTGGCAGTAGCAGGCCAATGTATAAGATAAAGATCAAGATATTCAACTTGTAAATCATTTAATGTCTTTTCAAAAGCATTTAAGGTTGTTTCATACCCTCGTTCGGAGTTCCATAATTTGCTCGTAACAAAAAGTTCTTTGCGTTCAATTCCACATTCCTTAATACCAATACCAACGCCTTTTTCGTTATCATAAATTGCCGCCGCATCTATATGTTTATAACCATTATTTATAGCGGTTTTTATAGAATTTATTGCAGTTTCCCCATCAGGTGTTTGCCAGGTACCAAAGCCTATTGATGGGATTTTAACGTCATTGTTTAGTTTAAAATATTTTTCCATAATCTCATTAATTCTTTAGTCAACCTGACTTGGGAAGAGACGAGTTTTTATTTGCAAGCAATGGTCTCAAGTCTGATAATCAGCGGTCATGCATGTTGTTAGCTGCAGTTATTCTTCACCTTATCCAGTGCTTTTGGAAATTTGATCGTCATAAAGTCAAGATGCTCATCCAGGACATCTATATCAACAGTAAGTGTGTTGCAGTCTGCTCCTTCGGTGAGTGTGTAAATTTCTTTGGTTCCCGACCATTTTTTTGTTTCATCATCAATGGGTTGTTTCTTTCCCTTTAACACATTTCCGATATGCTTAAACATCATAATTTTATTTGGAATGTGTTTTTCGATGATGCTGTAGATACCACTTTGATCTGGAGAAAGAAATAATACTTTACTGCCTTCTTCCCAATTATCGGTAATGGCATAAGAGCCTTCAAAGAATATGCCGGCCCATTCGCGATAAGAACTCTCGTTCCAGAGCGCTTTCCATATCTTGGTTTTCTCTGCCTTAATATCAATTGAAAATTGTAATCTGTTTATCTTCATAATTTAAGATAAGGGTTGTAGTTAATTATCTTGAAATGCAAATTTAACATAACTATTGGTGCATGTCTATCCGCCTATCACCATAATTGCTTATTGAGGGGGGCCTATCTGCCGGTATGCAGGTTGCGAGGCCAGCAGGCCCGCCTGCCACGTTTATTTTAATTGAGGCCGGCAGGCCCGTCTGCCACATATGATTGAATATCGAGCCCGGCAGGATTGGCATGCACTGTTTTTGCGCAGTACTTAGTTGCACAATACTTTATTTAATTGAAAGTTAATGAATTTTTGGGTAAAGTTTACTGTCTGTTAAGTCGGGCAGGAGCGTGGGATATACCTGCCTGCCTGCCAAAGAAATGGCTGGCTGCTAAGTTGACAGCTACTGATTAAGTGTCTTGACACTTTCATCTACAGTCTTCCAGGTATCCCAAACTTGTTTAACAAGAAATTTGAATGCAATCGAATCTTCGCTTTTCTCCAATTCAGCAAAAACATCATGTAATTCCCCCCGTAATAATGGGTATTTATTTGAGATTTCGGCAACTCCCTTCCATGCTTCTATGTGCTCACCAAATGCAGATTTAAATTTTTCAGGACAACTTGTGAAATCTAAAGATTCTAATGCTCTTGTGTAGTTGATTATTGCTTCACTTAATGAAATATTCTCAGAAGCGTGATTTCTAATATTTCCTAAAACACTGTCCTTTTCGAATATTCGCTCCACACAATTCACGCGCTTCATTTCATGATTTAGATCAGACGTATTTCTTTTTACTGAGCTATCCTTACAACCCAGCACCAAACAAGAAAATATGATTAAGGACGACTTCATTTTAATTACAATCGAGTTGTTTGCCGGACTTGTTGCCAGGGTCTTTGTGTATGATTGGCGCCTTCTTTAAGCATAAGCCGGAGGTTTGGCTTTTCCTTGTAAAATGGGAATGTGACATGGTAAATCATTCCAAGTTAATTTAATGTTTAAATATAACGAAATCCTGAAGTTTGTAATTCAGCAGGGTTGAATTATTCCACTTGCCACCAATATTGAATATTGAGATGGGCCGAACTCTCCAGGGCAATCAGGCAGGTCATAGCCGTTGTTAGATTTTCGTTATTTGTGTAATTCTTGATTAATTAAATCAATCACCTCCTGGTTTTTAATTTTTAGGTCAAATAAGTTTTGAGCGTACCAATATTTTTGTTCAGTGAAGTTTCTTAAGTCTGCAAAGATCTTTTCACCTTTCGCTTTTTTCAAATCAGTGTAGGTCCAATTGCGTTTCTCAACTGGATAAGCCCAACCAATTTTCAACTCAATTTCTTTAATTGCCTGGTAAGTACTGGCAATTCGCTCATGACTTTCATTATAAATTCGTTGAATCTCTTGAAATAATTCCTTGTTCTTAATCAAGCTTGATTGACCATCAGAAATAAGGGACTGGTATGTACTATTAATAGATCTAAACGAAAGATTTCTGTAAAAAACTCCATTAACTATTAGGGTGTCTGGCTTATCAAAAAGGCTGCCATATCGATCAGTATTATAGATTTGATTCTGATAAAAAACTGAATCTATGCTACTAATGATACTAAATCCAGGCTTTAGTTGTTTTAAAATACTGTCTGCAAGGGCTATATCGTTTTTAAGATCGTTTTGTATGCCCATTAGGTATTTTACACCAATTTTGTTGGCTTTTTGGCTCTCATTCCAATTATTGACCTGTAATGCCAAAAGAATACCAATCATAACCAAAACAACCTCTCCAATTGCATATTTAAGATACTTTCCAGTTTTATTTTTCTCCATAAGGTCGTAGCGTATTCGTCTAAAAAACTTTATCATATTTTTAGTCTTCTCGTTCAGTATTTCCGCAAGCGACTATCTCGACCAAATGTCTACTGGACATTTGATTTTGCCTTGCAAAATTAAGTTTTGATAATCTATAGAATTTTATCATTGGTTAGCGGTTGGTTATTATGAAGCACATCGTGTTCGTTTATGATTCCGTGGCGGATGAATCCTCCGGGATTCAACCGTAGGAATCAAGGTTGATTAAAGTTAGGAAAATTTCATTGTCTATACGAAATCAAGCATTGGATTACACACGTTATTGTGCCTGCCTGCGACAGGCTGACACGTCGGCGGACACTGTTATACTTTGGATATCCAAATATTTAAATATTCTAAATAATCCTTTCTTATCCAATTGGTCTCCTCGTTGAATAAGCCATGTGAGGACCCTTCAAAGATTTTTACCTCTAGTGGTATATCAGGTTGGTTGTTCATTAATTCGTCTATCCTTTCAAGGCTTCGATCGAGAGGAACGTTTTCATCTTCATCCCCAAATATTTTCAAAATAGGTGTTGTCGTTGTCGACATCAAAGGAATAGGATCGAATTCTCCATTTTTATCCCACCAAATTTTTCTTTTAGCTTTAGCCCTTTTTGCGAAAACTATTGACAGAGGTTTTGCTAAAAATTCTGGCACACCAGTATTTCTAATGTCATTCATAACCTCAAACTTCACCTGTTCATTTGGAGTTGTTGATGAACCTACGACATCTATAACGAAATCTAAATCTTTATTTTCTTGATTAACTATATGACTAATCCAGCTACCCTGGCTTAGGCCAATAATTCCGATTTTAGAAAATTCAGCTTGTCTATTAATAGATAAATAGTTTATTGCTGCTGAAATATCTTCCGCAAAATCATTGAAAGATGCTGTATGCCATTCACCGCCAGACTTTCCACAACCTCTTTTATCTGGAAGCAATACGATAAAACCATTCCTTGCTAAATGGTGGGCTTGATGCATATACCAAAAATTATCCCTGTCGCTCACTCCGGATCCATGAATGAATACAATGGCTATAGATTTACTGTTTTTATAGGGTGTTAATAAAAGACCTGCTAATCGTTGTTCGCCATTAAAATATTCAATCTCTTTTTGATTATAAAATAAACTATCATTCCTAATTGCCTTAAATTTCGTTTTAGAGGTTTTAACGTCTATATTTAAAACAGAATCGTCTGCATTAGCTTCAAATCGTATCTCTGTAGTTTGAAGATTACCATCAGTATCGAATTCATTTTCTTGAATATGGGTTAATCTCAAATTTTTTAAATTCTCTCGATTAGTGTCATAATAGTTAAGCTGTAGTCCTTTTTTTGCTCCCCAGGTTATCTGATAATTTTTGCCATTATCGGCTTGATACCAGCCAATTTTAGAATTGATGAAAGAATTACTTTCAAGTTCAGCATATTCATATTTAATTATCTCTTGCTTGGGCGGGATAAGATAAAGACCCAATAAAACCAGGAATAATAGAGCTAAAAAAAATATAATTGATTTTACAATTTTCCTGATCATAAATATAAGTTTTAATAGTGCCCAACGAGTTGGTGCCTGGCTGCCGAAATACCCGCCAAAAGCATGGTAGGCTGTATGGTTTGTACTGGACTATCCATTCAGCTTTGATACACAAAAATTTATTTAATTTCTAAAGTAATGAATTTTTGAGTAAGGGAGAAGCGGCATGTGTTATACCCGCCTGCCACTTTATTTTCAATTATTGAGGCGGGCAGGCCCGCCTGCCAGCATAAAAATAAAAAAGGTCGGGCAGAGGTACATGCTGGCATCCATTATACCCGACCAAAGGTGCCTTATAGGAACGCCAGTACCAAAGAATCATTCTGGCGGGGCTGGTCACGTTGTTGGATAGGTTATTTTATTTTTTAAATCATTAATTTGTCTTTTCAATTTATTCGTTTATTTCATTTCTAACTAGTACTGGAATTATAGTTTTTCTCAACTTATTCTCAATTTTCTTATTAATAAGTTTATCGGTTTTTTTCTTTGAAAAAATGTCAATCAAGAAACTCAGGGGTATAATTACTGTAATTATATTTACATTAAGGCAAGTGAATTTAATAGTAAATAATGTAATTAACTATTTACCCTCAGCAATCCACTTTTAATTGACGGCCAACAGATCACAGCTACACCAAGTTACACGTCACTGGAGTAGATCCCGGGTGACAACCGCATTCGTGGGGATGTGTAAGAGATATGGAAAATGAATCTCCTTACTTATTTGTAGCTCAGCATTATAAGAAATTCATCCGAAAGGCCTGGATCGTACATCTCCCATACTGTTTCCTGCAAATAATCATCATAATACCTAATCCACCCCGCGTGATTTGGAAGTGGGTCCATCCAGTCGGTAAACCAGTTTATGTAGTTATAATAATCCCCAGGTCCGGTACGTTCCATTTGAACGAAGTAATCCCCGGCAATCAGGGGAACGGGAGTCTGAAGTGGAAACTCTACCCACTCTCCTGAAGCCTGAATCTCATCTTCGGAGATGACGCCTGCAACAGACACGTTGACACTTTGGCCTAGAATTGTTCCATCCAATGCCGTACGGAGGGTCATATAATAGGCATCGGTCGGATTTCCAGTGCGTGCGAGGCGAGCCCATATTGAAGTTATTTTCCTTGCTTTCTTGAATTCACAAGGAAAGCTCTGCGCAGCAGCCTCGGAAGGTCCAATTCCATAAACATGCAACAGGCCATCTGGTACGCCCCAGGGTCCTAGTACCTTGCCCTTGGGTCCTCCTTTATTACCATTTCCGTTTCCGGGATCACGAGTACTAACCTGTTGATTATTATCAATTGAAGTCAGTTCATCCTTTTCACACCCCCAAATAATAATTAGGGCTATTGCAGCGAGTAGTGTAATTAATTTATTTGTTTTCATAATAATAATTTGTTAAGAAGTTTATTCTCGATTTCTTGTCATACTTTCTCCATGTATTTTATTTTCAAGATTGAAAATTAAATTTAGGAGATTAGTTTCTTTAAAAATCTGGAAGAATTAATTCCATTATATTTATTTTATTCTACAAGTTTCTTTCCAGTTAAAATAGGGTATAAGTCAATTCTTGCAATACTATTTTCAGTCTTTATTTTAACGTACCGGGAGGGATCTCTAATTCTTCAGTTGCTTCTTTTTGAGGTATACCTTTAAAATACAAGGCCGGCAAAACAATCTGGTACTATGTGTCCAAGGTGGCGACATGTTCTTCTAATTCAATTGCATCCTGATTCAAACTTATCACCTGTACCTTATATACGATAGAGTTGTTAATTTGGATTTCCCGATCGAACTTTAGATTATGACTACGTAGTTTATCAATTGCGGTATTGCGGGCAATTCGATACAACCAGGTAAATAATTTAGCTATAGAGGCATCATATTTATGTGCGAATCACCAGATTTTTAGAAAGGTTTCCTGTAAGGCATCTTCCTCAATAATGTGGTCTTTGATCACTTTATAAATTACAGCATAAATGGTATCGGAATAATTTTCATCCAAGAGTGGCATCGCACACTGATGCTACTCCTACAGTAATCTAATAATATAGTCTTCGAACTTGGCAGCCATCGGGTTTGTACCTGCATATCGAACGCA
>JAHEJC010000360.1 GCA_024639065.1 Lewinellaceae bacterium
ATTGAAGAGGATGTTGATATTATCGATGTTGGAGCCATGTCTTCCAGACCTGGAGCCATACCCGTTGGCCAGAGCCTCGAGAAGGATCGCATCATTAAATCGATTGAATGGATACACGAGATTGATCCGCAAGCTTTGATTTCTGTAGATACCTATCGAAGTGAAGTAGCTAAAGAAGCCTTTGCCCAGGGTGCACATATCCTGAACGATATTTCGGCTTTCAGTATGGATCCTGAATTGCTGCAGATTATTGTAGGTAAACGAATTCCATATATCCTCATGCATATGCAGGGCACGCCTATATCGATGCAAAACAAACCACGTTATCAGAATGTAGTTAATGAAGTTTTAGATTTCTTTGTTAAAAAGATTCGTCAATTGCAAGCACTTGAAATCAAGGATATAATAATTGATCCTGGTTTTGGATTTGGCAAATCGATCGAACATAATTACCGGCTTTTGAATAATCTGAATGCATTCAGAATTACGGATAAAATCATTTTAGTCGGTTTGTCCAGAAAATCCATGATATACAAACCCTTAGACATAAAACCTAATCAAGCCCTCCACGGAACCGTTGCTTTGCATATGGCAGCATTAGAAAGAGGGGCTTCTATCCTTCGGGTACATGACGTTAAGGCAGCTAAACACACCATCAAATTATGGAATTTACTGAATGCTGGAAAATATGAAGAATAGGGTTAGAATATCTAGTTTAAAGCCTGTTAATTCCTTTTTTTAGATTGGACTGCAATTTAATTAGAATGAATGAAATACAGGGAGAACCAGCTCGTAAATTTGTTTTAGGTCAAAGGAATAAAATATACTAGGAAACAATTGATACTCAATATTTTAATTAAAAGTTAAACCAAGACTCCCTCCAAATACTCCGGGCTATTTTTTGTTATTGTAATTAGTACCTTTACAACGGCAAGCAGGAAAGATTAATGACAGAAAATCAGCCGAATACAACACCAATTAAAAAGAGAAAGTGGACTCGGGCCATACTGATCGTATTATTACTAATTTTTTTATTACCACTTACCCTGACCCTAGCCATCCAAATTCCGGCTATCCAAAACTGGACCAAAGATCAATTCGCAAAATATATTTATAAAAAATACAGTACCGAAGTTCATATAGGATCTATAGATATGGATGTATTTCAGCACATCTATTTACAGGATTTGGTGGTGTTAGAGCCGTCTAAAGATACCTTGATTGTTGCTAAGCTTTTAGAGGTCAATATACAAAATGGACTATTTGGGATGTTCTCTTCGGATAAGGTTATCAAAGAGCTCAATTTAAGTAACGGTTTTATTCAGGTGGATAAATTTGAAGATGGGACAAACTTTGATCGGATTTTTAAAAACAAAAACAGTAACAAAAATACCGCACCAATTTCAGCGACGGAGGATTCCTTATTTAATGAAGTGATCAAGGAACAATTT
This sequence comes from Lewinellaceae bacterium, assembly GCA_024639065.1. Classification (GTDB taxonomy): domain Bacteria; phylum Bacteroidota; class Bacteroidia; order Chitinophagales; family Saprospiraceae; genus JAHEJC01. The sequence goes on from JAHEJC010000360.1 coordinate 1,452, forward strand.
CTTCGGGTTGAAAAAATTCACTTAGACCAAGTAGAATTGAATATTCATAATTTCGTAAAAAATTCAATTCAAAATTTCAAATTTCATGAAGGTACTTTCTTGTCTAACTACATAGACATGAATCAAAACATATTTAGATTTGATGATGTTGATCTAAAAAGGCCAATTATTTCCATAACCAAATTACCCAACACGATACCAGTAATCCTTACTGATACGCTAGAAACCAAAATCGTTTATGAAGGCGAACCAATAATCTTTTCCGAACAATTAGTGAGTGAAAAACCATTTGAACTTGTTTGTAACCATTTGACGCTGGAAGAAGGACATTTTATTATGAATAACCAAAACTTCAAACCAAGAACCGGTCCGGGTATAGATTACAAACACCTTAACATAAGTAATATTTCAGTTGATGCAGATACATTCTACAATAGAGATTGGGATTATGGAGGCCGATTAAAGCATTTCAGTGGCGTAACCGAGGATGGTTTTGAAATTAGTGACCTTTACTGCGATCAAGTGACCGTGACTCCTCAAAAAGTTGACCTAGCTAGTTTTACTCTACAGACACCAAAGAGTATATTAAACGATACATTGCAATTTTTCTACGAAGAATATCTTGATTTTGAACAATTTGTAGATTATGTTCGGATGGATGCCTCTTTTAAGAATAGTAGAATGGCACTTAAAGATTTAATGTATCTGGTACCTGATTTAAATAATGTTCAGTTCTTCCAAGACAATAAGAATGAGTTCTTAATTTTGAGTGGTAAGCTCAATGGGCCCATAAATCGATTTAGAGGACAAGATCTAACCTTATATTTAGGGGACAAGGTAGTGATGAATGGAAAATTTTCGAGTAGGGATCTTGCCATAAAAGATGGTGCCTTGATCAATTTAGATTTGAAGTCTATTAAGACTAATCTAAACACAATTCGACAAATATTCCCCAGCATAGAAATTTCTGAAAATTTTAATAAACTGGGTGATATAAGCTTTAAAGGAAAGTTTGATGGTTATTTTCAAGACTTTGTTGCTTATGGAGAGTTATCAACAGGATTAGGAAACTCCATCATGGATATGCGACTCAATTCAACTCCTGGCAGAGATAATGCAGAATACTCTGGGACTATTAAAGTCATTGAGTTTGATTTTGGTAAATGGTTGGATAATCCGGATTTGGGTTTTGCTTCCTTCACAGCAGAAGTGCCTTCAGGAAAAGGATTAACTTTAGACGGATTAAATACAGTGGTTGACGGCAGTATCGAACAATTGGAATTCAAAGGGTATAACTATCGTAATGCAATAATCAAAGGGAGACTCCAAAAAGATTTGTTTGACGGAGAACTCGAGATTTCCGATCAAAATATTGACTTGGCATTTAATGGAGAAATTGATTTTTCCGATAGCATTCCACATCTCGACTTTTTTGCTAACATTCGAAAATTTGACTTTGAAGCAGTAAATCTGGCCAATTCAGAATTAGTCTTATCTGGTAATATCAATTTGAACATTGATGATATAGACGTAAATAAATTTGTTGGAGAAATAAATGCTCAACAGATTTTAGTAAAATCAGGCTTTAAGGAGACTCATTATTTAGATAGCTTACTATCTTATTCATATTATGGAGACCTAGGTAAAAAATTAATTATCCGCTCTGATCTGTTGGATGTCGATCTGGAAGGGAATTATTTACTTACCGATATGATGAGCCAAGTACAACATTATTTGTTCAAAAATTTTCCTTCCATCAGTATGAGATTAGGCTTGGATAGTTTGCCACCGCAGGTCGCTCCAATGGATTATACCGTAGAGGTTTCCATACACGATTCGAAACAATGGTTGAAATTGCTGAATGTCCCAATAGAAAATATTGCGAATGCCAAAATCTTGGGTACGTATAAAGATTTGGAATCCGTCCTTACTTTAAAAGCGGTCGTCCCTACCATTGAATATAATCAATCAAAATTCAATAACCTGATCACTCAGTTGGATTGTAATGGCCCTGATTGTGAAGCCTTAATTTATCTTGATCAATCCCAACTCACAGAGAAAAATGTGCTTAACAGTATTGAAAGTGATATTATTTTGCATGGAGATGAAGCATCATTTAGTATTCGCACCGAAGAGCTGTTTAAGTTGTTTAATGTGATTGATCTATCCGGTAAAGCAAAAATCGATACAGAGAATTATACATTTAATTTAGATCCCTCCAAAATTATTTTGTTCGGCAAGGATTGGACAATTGATCCTTTAAATTCGATAGTAATTAAGAAGACAGATATTGATTTAGAATATTTAGAACTTAAACACAATTCCGAAAGGATTTTTATTGATGATATTGGAAGAACGGGCCTGGAAGTCGAACTTGAAAATATTCCTGTTGGCCTTATAGATTCTATATGGGACTATGATCAATTAAATTTTTCAGGTTTATTCAGAGGTAAAGCGACTATCCAGAATTTAAAGGATTGGACGACTTTTAATGTTGATGCATTCATTGACACGCTGTTTGTAAATGGAGATAATTTTGGACAGACCTTTATTACTGCAGGTCAAACTCAAAAAGGACAACCAATCGCAGGGTTCCTGAAGTTGGAAAATGATGAATCCCGGTTAACAGCCAATGGATATATTTACCCAAAAACATATAATAAAGATACCCATGCTTCGCTAGACTTTGATTTGGAGGTTAATAACTATCCAATGAAAATGTTTGAATATTGGTTAGGAGGTGGAATTTCCAACACAGCCGGCGAATTGGATGCCGAGGTGAAGATCAATGGTTTAGTCAATAATTTACAAATGAATGGGGATGCCAGGGTATTTAAGGGACAAACTACGGTAAACTACCTGAACACTACTTATTTTTTCCATGATCAACCGGTTGGGATTTCAACCCAATTGTTTGATTTCTCTAACGTCCAGATCAGTGATGAACTGGGAAATCGAGCAGATATCACTGGTGGTATTTATCATCAATTCTTGGCGAATGGTGGGGTAGATGTTAGGATAAATGCTCCATACGCTTTAGTATTAAATACTGGACCAGATGACAATGATTTGTATTATGGAAAAGGATTGGGTAAAATCGATGCAACATTCAAAGGTCCTTTTAAATCTGTTGATATGTACATCAATGCTGAAACAGCAAAAGGCACTGAATTGTCAATACCTATATCCAGTGGATACACCAGTTATTCAGGTGATTTTGTAACCTTCATTGATTTCAGCGCTGAAAATAAAACATCTCAGCAATTTACTTCATTGACTCCGGAAGGTATTGATGTAAAAATGGATCTGTCCATAACAGAAGATGCGCAGGTCAATATAATATTTGATGAACGTGCAGGTGATATTATAAAAGGGAATGGCCGTGGAGCTATGCAGATTGAAGTTGCTCGAACCGGCGACATGGAAATTCATGGACAATATGAAATCGGGCAGGGGGATTACCTGTTTACTTTATACGATATAGTGAATAAACCTTTTGAAATTAAAAGAGGTGGTACGATACGTTGGTCCGGAGATCCTTATCAAGCAATTATTGATTTAAAAGCTGAATATAAGGGCTTGAATGCCAGTCTACAACCTTTTTTAATTGAATATTCTGAAACCATTTCAAGTGATACTCGATTAAATACTTTGGTGCAATTAAATATGCACTTAACCGGTGATCTGTTCAAACCAAATATTGATTTCGATGTTGCTTTTCCAAACCTAACCGGGGAACTCAAAAATTATGCTGACAGCAAGTTAAATATTTTAAGGGCTGATCCCAATGCGCTTAATCAGCAGGTTTTTGGTCTGATTGTTCTCGGTTCGTTTATACCTTCAAATTCTAATCCGTTGGGAAACCAGTTTATATCCGGTTCAAGTGTAAATACGTTAAGTCAATTGTTTTCAAACCAATTGTCTATCTATATCACAGAGCTTATTTCTGAAGCAGTGGCTGATAATGATTTTATATCCGGCGTAGATTTTGACCTCGGTTGGAATTTGAATCCTGAATTAAGTAATGATGCAGAGAAATCTATCTTATCAGGAAGTGAGGTCCAGTTTAGACTCAACAACCGATTATTTGATGATCGATTGTCATTTAATGTTGGCGCAAATATTGTCAATAATTCAGCGATTTCCAGTAATTATATTGCAGGTGTTTGGGGATTAGAATATTATCTTACTCCAGACAACCGACTGAAAGTTAGACTCTACCAACAACCCGAAGAAACATTAGAAGGTTTGAAAAACAAATTTGGTTTAGGGATAAGTTTTCGCAAAGAATTTGACTCATTTTTTAAAAAATCCACAACTGAAGCTATCAGAAAACTCAGGGGTGAGGATGCTGTGGGAATCAGTAATTAATCCAATTTTTATTTTTTTGGTCGCTTAAATAGTTTTTCGAAACTATCATAACGGCTAAATGAAGAACATCCCCATGGTCTTGATTTTCAAAATAACCGAAATAGATTTGAGTATCCCTGCTATTCCTAGACAATAGGTTTTGGTGTAATTTGTTTGCCAGGCTTTCCATAACATCTCCTTCTTTCCCTACTCCGATATAAATTGAATTGACGTGGTCAGGTTTTGGTTCCAGATTCAATAATGATTCATTGTCCCACCACAAACTTGGACTTATAATTACATAGTTGTCAAATAAGGCAGGTTGCTTAAAAAGGATTTCAGTCGCTAAAAGCCCTCCCAGTGATTGACCGATGATTGTTTTTTCGGAATCAGTTCGATATTCTTTCTTAATTAATGGTTGTAATTCTTTTTCAATGAAATTGATAAATTGCTGAGAACCACCAGCTGATTGGAAATCTTCTTGGTTTTGGTTTTTGCTAAGAAAGGTGAAATCTCGCTGGCGATCCACATTGCCAATGCCCACCACAATTGATTCGGGAATCATATTTATCCAGGAAAATGATCCGAATTGAACAAGTCCAGCTATGTGTATGAAGTCCTCATCAATGGACCCATCCAATAGGTAAATTACTGGATACCTTTTTGTTGAGCCTTCGGCATATCCATGGGGTAGATATATATTGATCCGGCGTGATTCTTTTAATATTGTTGAACGGATTTCTATGGTTTCACCAATAGCCAAAATCTTTCGGTCTTCTACAGAACTTCTTGTGAAAAAAGCGGTCCACAAATACTCAAGCAAAAAACCCACCTTATAAGTTTTAACCTCATTTGTTACCTGTTTCAAATTAATAGCCTAGTACACTCAAATCTAATCTAAATATTTTAAGAGCATAATGGATAAAGTCAAAAGAACGAAGCCCACTTATTTTTGAGGTATTTATTTTTGGCGAACTCAGTTATTAGGCCTGATTATTAAATTATATCTGACTCAACAGCGTTGCGATTTGGGGACGTGTTTCTTGAATTAACTTATAATCTAATTTCAAACCCAATGGGCTTAAAGCTTTGCTGAAGTAATCATAAATTCCT
>JAHEJC010000045.1 GCA_024639065.1 Lewinellaceae bacterium
AGTGCAGCGTCTTTATCAGGTTTTTGGGAAAGAATTAATGGCTTTGAATGAGATCAATTATACTGAAAAAGGTGTGGGTTTTCGCAATGCCATCCCTGAAGGTAAAGTAGTACCCTTGATCGTTGAACTTGAAATAGGAGAGTAATATGAAGAGAATAATAAATATATTTTTTATTAATGAGCAATGAGAAGTACTATAAAATAATTATGAAAACACAATTGTCTACACTTTGTATGGTTACTATATTAATAAGCTGTTCGCTTGACAAAATTGAAGCACCATCGATTACTCCATCTCCGGTAGCTTGCTTTACAGCCCATCCACAATCTTGTGAAATGGGATGTACAGTAACTTTTGATGCAAGCTGTTCGAAGAATGTAATAGATTATAAATGGGATTTTGATGGAGATGATGTTTTTGATTTGATTGGTCGGGACTCAATAGTGGCCCATACGTATGATGTTGCAGATGATTATATTGTAAAACTCGTCGTTGAGAATGCTGCTGGGTCAAATCAAACCAGCTCAAATGTATTGATCAATAGTGCACCTCCATCATTTGAATTAGGTCAAATAGTCGGTAACAATTGTTCAGACCTTCCTTGCAATATTAAAATTGAAACTACGACTGAAAACGTTGACTCTATCCAGTGGATTGTTACTTTAGAAGATACATCATATCATAATAATGTATTAAGTACTACTTTTATTGGAAATTTGGATTTAGACATTGCATTCACAAATCATGGAACCTATACTGTAAGTGCCACAGCCTTTGGTGCAGACACAACTATCACACAATCCTCCAACGATGTGATTTCCTTGGTTCCATACACTTTCATGGGCAGTTATGATAGTAAAATCGGAACAAATGAGGATAGATTTTATTTGATGGAATTGGACGAGAATGGTGATGTAATCGTGACAGGGTGGACACCTGATATCGGAAGTAATGCTTGGGATATTGGAATTTGGAGGATTGATAATGAGGGTCAAGTACTGAATATGGAACAGACAGGTGGGAGTAAGGTGGACGAGCCTTATGGCTTAATAAAATCTATTAATGGAGATTTCATTTTATCAGGATTTATTGATAATCCTCAAACAAAAGGTTATGTTGCTGGTTTTGATAAATCATTTGTAGAAAAATTCAATCCAGTGATTATTACAACTTACAAAACTGTTTATGACCTCACAGAGGATCCGGATGGTAATTATGTAATTTTTGGTGCTACAAATAGTGATGAACTAGAATTATTGGAGGTAAAATCAAATGGAGTTATTTTTGCTAATCCATGGAAGTTTACATTTGCAGCAGACAAAAAGTTAGGATATCTCAGCGATTCCGAACTATTATATTTTGAAGGAAGTTTTTATGTAATGTATTTTGAAAGAAATAACTCCTCCCTTTATCGAATACCGTTTAAAGCATCTTCATCGACGGTTGTTAGCCCAAAAATTATCAATATATCAAGAGCCCGGGTGCTCCGCCTTATGAATAAAAAGCTATTTGTTGGCGGATCAAATATTCTCTTTGTCGACTTAGATGGTAGCGAACTGGCTAGAAATGAAAATTTCAGCTGTGAAGGTGCCGATCTTGCATTAGATGGGAATATCATTACCATCTCTTATGAAAATTCATTGACCCTTCGCAAAGTGGATCAAGAGTTAAATGTCCTCTGGGAGAAAGAAATAGGTGATGGAATTTACACAAATCTTGAACTCGCTCCTCAAGATGTGAGAGTAGGATCTGATGGTAGTATTTATGTTTGTGGGTATTATGCGGCGGAGGATTTCACGTCAAATGGTTTTCTTCTGCGTACAGACTCCAACGGAAATGTTTTGGATAATTTTGATTTATAATAAGACCAGAAGCGGAATAAGCTCGATGACCAGAGGAAATGGTGAGAGAAGTATAAATAATAATTCGAATTACATACTAAATTATCCAAAACATTATAACCTTCCTTCGCTATCAGTCTTCACAAAGTAATAGTCCTGACTTGCATTATTTGGATTTCTGGTACTTCCAGTCATAAAAAATCCACCGTCGTGAGTCTGGATTATTGTAGATCCGGTTTGATCAAATTCATCACCAAAAGTTTCTTCATGAATTAGTTGAAAATTATCATCCAGTATAACCATCAAAAGATCGTCACCTCCCTTGGTATTACTAGTAGCTGTTCCACAAAGGGCATATCCTGATTCTAGAGGATCCAGATCTGAAAAAGATCCTGCTCGGGAGGCTATTGCTCCTTCGAAAACCACTGTGCTTGAAGGATTCATCTCCATAAAATACGGCTGGCCATTTGATTGACCGGCAATCGCATAGTTTCCATTAGATCCCTCCACAATGTTCCCAATAGAAAAGTCGATTTCTTTAGTCCATTCAAAACTGGAAGGTGCCGATTCGCTGGTTTTGATGAGATAGGATTCTTGATCGTTATTGTTTCTGGCAAAAAATAAAAGTTTCCCGTCTTTTGTATGTAAAAGTGGCCTAAATGCCCCTCCGTATTCGGTAAAATAAGTGTAGGCATTTGCAGGAGGTGCCTGGTTAAAGGTTGGACTAACACTGACCAAGAATGGTCTTCCGCTACTTGTTCCTAATAATTCATAGCTTCCTGTGGTTTTTAGCACAATCGAAAAAAACCAATTCATTTCGATAAAATTTGTCTTTTTTTCAGTTTCAAGCTGGGTGATTAGGTTAAGCGACGAATCAAATTTTGTAATAACCCCATAGGATAGCAATGGTTGGCCGGATTGCTCAAATCCACAAACAATGATGTCTCCCTGAGGTGATTCGATCACATCTTCCAACCAAAATGCAGCTTTACCTTGAGGTAATCCGAATGATGCTAGAACATTACCATTTTTTTCATTAAGGCGGTATATCCTATTTTCACCGTGTCCTACCATAACATAGCTTCCGTCACTAAGCTGAATGGCTGCGGCAGGAGATTCTGATTCATCACCTCCATATGAAACTGAAAAGGTTGGAATTTTGAGTTGAACTTCAAATGAAATTTCTTCACTGGTTCCCTCTGAATTTTCGACGTTCAATTTTATTGAATAGGTACCTGGTTCTTCAAAGGTATGTGAAATGGTTTCAGTGCTGTATTCGATAGTTCCGTCATTTCCAATATCCCATTTATAGCTACTTGCATTTTCAGAACAGGTCGCTGATATTTGAAAAGTTGATGGTGCCACCGTATCATTAGTCACACTTTCGATCGTATAACAAACGGTCGGGGGAATTTCCTCTTCTATGGTGGGCGCAGGAATAGGATCCAGACTACAGTTTGGAATCAAAATAAGCAAAATAAGACCGATCAAAATTGTCGGGAGATATTTTTTTCCATCTGAATCAAATAAACTAAGTACATAACTGCCCAATTGAAATCTAGAGTTCATGACTATTCGCATTTATCTAAACTTAGTGATATACTATGTTTTATCCTAAATTTTCTCAAATTGTTTATCACAGCGTGGATATTGTCTTTTGGCCATTACCGGTGTGAAGCAATTATAGTTTTTTAAGAATATTCAGCAAGCATATAGTTAGAAGCATCTTTACAACTATATAAATCATAGGACTTAAGGCGTTGAGAAAGCCTGATAATGAAAAATCTCCGGCTGCATCATAGACCATTAGATTTGGATTAATGGGATTCGGTAATCCCATGATGAAGTATTCCAGAATAATAAAGGTCATATACACCCCTGCTATAAGCAGGATAAGCATTTTACTCCATTTAATCTCAAGATCAAACATCCCGAAGTATACACCCGCCAAAGCAGTAATAATGGCATGCCATATATTTTTAGATCCGGTTACGTAATTTGCCACCAGTAAGATCATGGATAACAAGACTAAGATATATCCAATCCAATGTATTGATTGAAGAGCGCTATCAGGCTTAACTTTTCTATTCCCTTGCATTTCCAGTTCGTTCAACGCTCAATAGAAATTTTATAAACCATAATTATTTTTGTTTCTTGAAATCTTTAAACGTCTGTAAAATATTCAAATTATATGGTATCTTATTAATGTCAAATTTAATCCTATTCAAACAACTTCATTAATGGTCTCTATAATACCTTTTCTTGCATCCAGCTTGGGCCGACGAGATGAAAAACCCAATATTCTGTTGGCGGAAGATATGGTTATAGAGGATAATCAAGCTGCTATAGAGGAATTAATCCATCTTTGTCAGGGAACAGATAATAAATTAGCTGCAGATGCTATTAAGGTTATCTATGAAGTAGGGCGATTAAACCCTCAGATGCTTAATGGATGCATCCCTAAACTCATCTCATTATTAAAAGCCAAGCAAAACCGGTTGCAATGGGGGTCGATGATCGCAATAAGCACGCTGACCGGAATATATCCAAAGGAAATCTATAGACACCTCGGCCCCCTCATCGATGCTATGCAATCCGGATCGGTCATTACTAAAGACCATGGCGTAAAGATTTTGGTAAATTTATCAATCGATAAAAAATATACAAAATCAATACTACCTATTCTTCTGGAGTTCATTCAAGAGGCTCCCATCAATCAATTCACCACCTATGTAGAAAGAATCAATAGTCTCAAACTTCTTCACTTCAAAGAAGAATTTGTTGAAATCATTAGATCCAGGCTTCCTGAGTTTGAAGCATATCCAGCAAAAACAAAAAAGTTATTAAAAGTACTCCAGGACCAAACCAAAATGACTAGAAATGAACATTAGAATTACCACTGTTCTACTTAAAATTATTGCCGTTCTACATTTATCTTTACCCATTGATCATTAACCAAATAAAATGAAAGTCGCAGTCATCCAAGGTAGTCCTGTTCTTTTCAATAAGGAAGCAACCATTCAAAAAGCCCAAGCTTACATCAGCAGAGTGTCTGACCAATCCGTTGACTTGATGTTATTTCCAGAAGCATTTATCCCAGCTTATCCGCGGGGTTTATCTTTCGGTGCACCAGTGGGTATACGACATGAATGGGGAAAAGAACTTTGGAAAATTTATTGGGACAATGCAGTAGACATTGAAGCAGGAGAACTGGAGCCACTTCAAGCAGCTGCGATCAATGCGAGATCAATGGTAGTAATTGGCATTATTGAAAAAAGCCAGGGGCATGGGAGCTTGTTTTGTAGTCTTGCTTTTATTAGTGCAGAAGGAAAGCTGTTAGGTGTTCATCGAAAGCTTAAACCTACCGCAGCCGAACGGATTATATGGGCTGAAGGAGATGGCACTACATTAAAAACCTACGACACAGCCTGGGGGAAAGTAGGGGGCCTCATCTGTTGGGAGAATTATATGCCTTTAGCTCGGATGGCTTTATATCAACAAGGGCTGCATGTTTATTTAGCGCCTACCGCAGATGCTAGAAACAGTTGGATTACCACCATGCGGCATATTGCCATGGAAGGTAGATGTTTCGTATTAGGATGTAACCAGTTCGTAACCAAATCCATGTACCCAGATGACTTACCCGGTATAGAAGAACTGAACAATTGGCCGGAAATTATGTCTAGCGGTGGCAGCGTCATAGTAAGTCCAATAGGCCAGATACTTCAGGGGCCTATTTATGATCGGGAAGAAATATTAATCGTTGATTTGGATATGGATTTGATCACTAAGTCAAGGATGGATTTTGACGTAGCCGGGCACTATCATCGACCAGATGTCTTTAAATTTGAATGGGGTGGAGTCTGTTAGCATATTTTATCAATAAATCTTCTAACCTTTGCTTAAATTTTGATTTTACCAAAAAGGCATTAGTAATTAAATTAGGAATTGGTAGTTATTTATTCTTAAATACCAATTATAATTAGGAATTATTAAAATTTATTAATATTAAATTTTCAAAACTTCCCTTGTATATCGTACTTTTAAAAAGTACAAAGTGGTCTTATGAGTCTCCCATTAAACCAACCACCCATTGAATCTATAGCTTATCCATCCCATCTGGTAATTTGATTGATAGGTATTATTCTGCGCACAGCTATATTCGAGATATATAGACATGGGATTTAAAGATGGTTTGAGGTTTGCAGAAAGTTCAACCTCCGTTCTTTTGAAACTTGCCGAAGACGGTTCCTAGGCCTTTTGAAAAGGCTCACTGCAAAGCGATCAAATTGCAGAAACTACATTTGCTCCACTGGCGTAATTTCAATCGAAAAGTTGGTTAAGTACAGTGGTTTGGAAGTACCATCTTTTCTGGTTAGCGTAATGGATTCAATAGTATTGTTTTTTAATTGAATGGGTGTATCAAGACTTTTTACAAACTGAGCCGCCAGCACATTATGATCGATGGATATTTTATGATCGCCATCGTTATTAAAAAATCGGTACATCAACTGATTATTCCCAGATCCTATTGGAATTTCAATCATAGTTTGTTCTTTCTTATTTGTATTTAACACTTCGGCAATAAGATTTCCATCACTCCATACGGTCACACCATCATCACTTGTGAAAGATGAAACCATAATCTGATCTGCTTGAGAATACAGACTTTGATATACGTAGGTACTGCTCATGGGTGGCGCATCTACATCCCATATTTCACCTTCATTCCAATCATCCCTTTCGATCCATTCTACTTCTCCGTTAAAGCCCCATTTCACACCTTTTGGAAACCCTTTGGTAGGACCATGCCTAGTCGTGAATATTTGATTTTTTAAAGATGGAGTACCTTGATAATACAATCCGTATATGATTTCGAATGACTCAGGCCGATCTTCGATTTGATTTGCATCTAAGCTTAAATCATAAGACTTTCCTGCAATTTTTATACTGATCTCATTTCCGACTTCCTGTCTTGTATATTTACATTTTAAGGCATAACTACCACCTGAAGTTGGAGGTAAATTCCAAGTGTAAGTATGATCCATGGGTGCCGTAGCGTATTGATTAAGTCTTTCGATTGTCTTTGAAACCACTGCATTTTTGGCGGAAAGCTCCCATTTACCTGAATTGGCATAAGCCATTTTTAACGGTGTAATATTAAGAATGGAAGTATATTCAAGAACAAGAACGGTAACATTCAGTTCCTTTTCAAATTGGCCATTAAGGTCTATGATTAGATTTTTGCTTTGCTTCGTAAATGGAATTTGTTGATCGGGACGGTTAATTGCATAAAGACCATAGACGGAATTATTTAAACCATATAGATTGATGCGGCCGTCTTTTGGCCAATTAATAATATAAATGTATAATTTATCAGCTCCCTCTACAGCAGCTACCGCCCCCCAGGACCTGATTCCAAAAGTACTTGGTTTTGCATTGTAAATAACCTCACTTTTAGTTCCAATCCAGTTTCCAATTTGTTGCAGATTTGCTTGATCTTTGGATGAAATATCCCCTGATGGACTCAGTGACGCGGTAAGCATATATTGTCCACCCGTACTGATTACCTCCAGCAAATTTTTTAGTTTTTGTTCTGGGATTGAAAGTGAGGAATTTGAATTATCTGGTGTGGTTTTAAGTGAAGACATGCACCGCCAGGGTAGATCAAACTGGTTATCAGCATACTGTTTGTCTTGAACCAAAATAAAATCATTTTCCAGTGTTAAAAGTCCATTGACCATGCAAGCTGGCTGTATTGATTTGACTTTGGAGAGAATCGCTTTACTTTGAGATTCAGTAAGACTTCCATTTGCAAATTGGATATGACTTATAGGTCCATATTGGGTCAACAATTCTTCAAGTTGCAACAAATTATGATTCAATAATTCGTCAGATATTCTTTCAGCAAAGTGATCTGAGGGCCCTCCGGTTTTAGTAAAATTCCAGTCTAAAAATGAAAAAGAAATACCTAATGGCATATTTAAAGTTTTACATTCATCGGCTATTTCTTTTAGAGCATCTTTAGCGAATGGTGTAGACTTGACGACATTAAATTCAGATTGGGCTGTATTGTATAAACAGAAACCATTAATATTTTTAGCAGGAAATGTTATGGATTGAAATCCAACGGATTTAGCGAAGTCTAACAGCTGAGTTGGATTCCAACCTGATCCATTAAATTGTGCAGCTAAAGCATCCTGTTCGTCTCGTGAAATTATTGATTGGTTTCCTTTGAGGGAATGTAAGCCAAAATCAATATTTAGATGATACTTTTGATCATTCCATTGATCGGAAATTGGCACGGTTACTTGACGATTCGTTTCGCTAGGAGTTAAATTTTCTGTTGGAGAATGGCCTTGATTCTTACAATTGCAAAATGATAAAACACCAATTAAAAAAAAATAACAAATGATTCTGGATTTCATAATATGATGGATCAATAAGATGCCAAAATTAGGAAATTAATTCTCAATAATGATATCAATTATTTTTTTAGCTGTTTTCACTATTTTGGAGATAAACCTGACTTCTAAGCGCTAATGGGAAGGAATCTTCGACAAATTATTGTTATTAAAGAAAAGGCTATGCCCGCTTTTGGATTATTTAAGGAATTATTCAAATCCTTTTACCCCAGCCACCGTGGTATATTTAAAACTTAACCGTTGATCTGGATAAATATATTTAAATGCAGATTGCATAGCAATGGTACCTTCATGAAATCCACATAAAATTAATTTTAATTTTCCTGGATAGGTATTGATATCTCCGATAGCATAGATGCCCTCTACATTGGTTGAATAATCAAATGGGTTGACCACAATAGAACTTCTCTCCAATTCGAGTCCCCAAGCTGCAATAGGTCCAAGTTTAGGAGAAAGTCCAAACAAAGGGATAAAATAGTCAGTAGCAATTTGCATGGGTTCTTTATCTTTTTGGTGTATAACCACTTGATTCAGCGATTCTTTGCCAATAAGTTCTTTTACTTGAGCTTCGGTATATAAATTTATCTTACCCTCTTCGGCCAATTTGATTACCTTCTCTACGGAGTCAAGTGCTCCACGAAAACTTGATCGTCGATGCACAAGACTTACCTCACTAGCCACATCAGCTAACAAAATAGTCCAGTCCAATGCGGAATCACCACCTCCGGCTATTACCAAACTTTTACCTCGAAACTTTTCAGGATCTTTAATGATATAATCAACTCCTTTTTCTTCGAATATTGCCAGGTTTTCTATTGGAGGTTTTCTTGGCTCAAAACTTCCAAGTCCTCCTGCAATCGTAACTACAGGTGCTTGAATCTTTGTTCCTTTGTTGGTAGTGAGAATAAAGGAATGATCCGCTTGCCGCTCTATCTTTTCAGCTCGTTCCCCTAATGTAAATCCGGCTTTAAATGGCTCTATTTGCTTCATTAAGTTATCTATGAGTTCACCAGCCAATATCGCAGGACAACCAGGAATATCGTAAATAGGTTTTTTCGGATATATTTCAGAACATTGCCCACCAGGTATCGGTAATGCATCTACTAAATGACATCTTAATTTTAATAATCCTGCCTCAAAGACAGTGAATAAGCCACAAGGACCAGCACCTATAATTAAAATATCTGTCGTAATCATAATTCTGTTTATTAATTTAACTTTAAAAGCGATCCCATTCGGTTTTTTTCAATGAAGAAATTATACATTCAATGCTTACTTTGAACAAATTGATAACCGATATGCTCTATAAACCAATTTATTTATGTTTAGATTATCTTTATTAGCGCAAATTTAACTTTCTTGAAATATAAATTGTGGTTTCGAGCTCATTGATAGCCTAGGTCTTTCTTCCTAGTCTGTGCAG
The DNA here is from genome assembly GCA_024639065.1 of Lewinellaceae bacterium. Taxonomy (GTDB): domain Bacteria; phylum Bacteroidota; class Bacteroidia; order Chitinophagales; family Saprospiraceae; genus JAHEJC01. Next base: position 9,691 of record JAHEJC010000045.1, read on the forward strand.
TCTCGGTCTTTCAGACCTATTAATTATATAAAGTTTGATCGTTTAATTGGAGATCGGCAATAATGGCATCAGTACTCTATTTATAAATTTGGATCAATCTTTACTTGCTAATCTGTATTGTCTCGGTCTTTCAGACTTTTAAAATGCTTTCTGACATCCGATTTCTGACCTTCTGACTTCTGGCATCTGACCCTCATGGGGTATCAACTGAAATTTCATCAATAAAAATCCAGGATTTCTCTCCTTCACCGATTTGACCTGTAGGAACGACGCCTGCGTTTTCCGCAACAATCTTTATATATCTTGCCTTGGTGTTTTTAAGTTGTTTCGAAATGGTGTGGGAGAAAACATCAGATCCCAAATCTGAATTAACTTTCGTTGTCGTGAGTTTCCGCCATCTTTTCAGGGTGTTACTAGTATAATAGGTGATGTTGAGTGGTAAGTATATTTTTTCAATTGGATTGTTTAAGAAATTAAGTAAAATATTATTTATGGAAACGATGCTGTCCAAATCTACAATAGCGATTAGATCATCTTCTAAAAAACCAAGCCAACGATTATTATCAAATTGATTTCCACCATAAATACCATCGGTGAGAATTAAACTTCCCCCAGCCGTGAATCGAATATGCGGTGCATTATTCAATAGCACTTTGTACTCTGCTTTATTGTAGAGTTGAGTATTTACATATCCTGCTACTCCATTTGGTAATATTGAAACGGCACTAATCTGGGTGCTAGCTTTTAAAATTAATGGAATATCATACAATTGACTATTTTGGGTAGGTACCGAACCGTCTACGGTATAAAATATTTGGGAACTAGTATCGTCGGGAATAAGATTCACTCTTATCCTTTCGGTGAATGCCACTCCTTTGGGATCAAAGGTCACTTCTGGTAAATTTTTAAAAACACCCAATTCAGCAATCATGGGAGTGGCTCTGCTTTCCGTGAATAAGATGCGCAAATGTTCTGTGGTAACCGTTTCAGTTCGTAATAGTCGTTTATAGCCGACGGTCGTCCCTTGAGTGAGTCGGTCCCATTTATCATCTAACCAATATTCAACTAGAAATCTTTCTATACGTTGACCCATAAAAATGGGTTCTTGCAGTGAGATGATATTAAAAGTCTTTGGTCCATCGAATGACAACGTAATAGTGGGCGTGTCATCTTCATCTCTGGGTTTCCAATAAGTATCCAAGTTTCCATCGAGCAATGATTCTTTTTGGAATTTCAAGGCAAGACTGGTTGTTTCTATAGTTGCGCCAAATGCTTTATTCTGAGAAAATATTTGATCGTAAGCCGATTTAAATCCAATAAGGCTTACAGCATCTAATTCATGGATCAATCCTCGTTTATCCGGTGGAACATTTAGTAACAAACTTGAATTTCTTCCTACCGAACCAAAATAAATATCTAATATATTTTGCGAATTTTTAACTTGGTCGTTTTGGTCTTCCTGAAAAAACCATCCAGGTCTTACGCTTACATTTACTTCCGAAGGATACCACACCAGATGGGTGGCTCCTACCAACTTTTGGCGACTCCCCAAATCTAATTCCATAGTGTTGACATCAGTAGCGGGAAATACTAATTGCTGATCTGGAACTTGATTTTGTAATGAAGTCGATAAATGGACTGGAATCACACTCCATTCAGTCTCGCGACCAAAACCATTCTCGGTTCCTACCCAGCGAACATCTGGACCTTTTATAGATATTATTGCGGTAGGTTGGAATTTTCTGATCTGATTATAATAACTTTCCCAATCATATATCTGTTGCTTACCACCTGGACCTTCGCCATTTGCTCCATCAAGCCATACTTCGCTTATGTTTCCGTATTGAGTTAGTAATTCTTCCAATTGGTTTCGAAAAAAATCATTATAAGCCTCCGTCCCGTAAGTAGCCTCATGACGATCCCAGGGTGATATATAGATTCCAAAATCCAGATTTGCTTTTTTACATTCATCGGATAACTCTTTGACAATATCACCAGTTCCATTTTTGTAAGGACTATTTGCTATCGTATAATCGGTCCATTGGCTTGGCCATAAACAGAACCCATCGTGATATTTGACGGTAAGTATTATTCTTTGGAATCCAGCATTTCTCATAATACTAGTCCACTGACTTACATTCATTGCATCCGGATTGAAAATTGAAGGATCATCAGAACCATCGTTCAATTCGGACTCCTTAAAAGTGTTAATGCCAAAATGAATTAATGCTGCAAGCTCTTTCTTTTGCCAATCGTATTGTCTGGTGGTAGGTTTTACTTCAACTGCCAATCCAATAATTTCTTCTTGAGAACTATTAGGAGGAACCAAAAATACACTTTCGTCCTCATCTGAAATAAAGACTTTGCATGAGATGAATAGGAATAGTCCAAACAATATGTTCACAAAATTCTTCAAATCAATTTATAATAGACTGGACTAATTATTTTGAAATTACTTCCAATGCAAAGATGAAACAATTCAAGGGATCCTGGTAGAATAGATCATTATTTATCTAGGATTTTTAGTCGTGAACAAAAAAATAATTTTGAGTCCACTCCAGTAGAAGGCAATTTTCATAAAATGAATTATTTTGGATGCGATTATTTTTTTTTTGAGATTGGTGATGCCTTAGTTATGGCTAATTGAGAATAATGAGCATATCCCTGCTTACCGCTGGCAGGGCCAAAAGGTTTTTGATTTTGTATGTTTTCAAGAGTGGACTCAATTTTTATAATTAAACTTATTAATGTTACTTGAGTCCAACCACCGAAGCTTTTTTCTCGTGTACTCCTATATAGACTGAAAAATACAATGCTTATGGATATCTTTCCTCAGACAAAAAATACTGAAATTATAAATCCTGATTTGATTGAAATTCAGAAATACACGGGTACTTGGGATCATTCCACGGTAAAACATTTATTAAGCCGCACGATCTATGGAGCCACTAGAGATCAAATCAATGAATGCATTAATAAGGGTATGGCAGTTTCGGTCAGTGGACTTTTGAAGGAATCAACAATACCTGATCCTCCAGTAAACTATAACGTATCGGACGATCCCGATGTGATGATTGGAGAAACTTGGGTTGATAAAAAACTAAGTAATAATAGATTGCGAGGATATCGCCGAAGATCTCTTCGGGCTTGGACAGTAGGCATTGCATTAAATCAAGGAATCTCTATTCAAGAGAAAATGCATCTTTTTTGGCATAATCATTTTGTCATTTCGGATATACAAGATCCTAGATTTGAATATATTTATAGCCAACTGATTCGCAAAAATGTATTGGGTAATTTTCGACAATTTACCAAAGAGATGACGATCGATCCTTCGATGCTGCGTTACTTAAATGGCAATCAAAATACTCGTTTCAATCCCAATGAGAATTATGCACGGGAATTGTTGGAGTTATTTACCATTGGTAAAGGTCTTCAGGTAGGACCCGGTGATTATACTAATTATACTGAAGACGATGTAATCGAAATAGCGAAAGTGTTGACGGGGTGGAGAGACCGTGGGTATAATTCTAGAAGAGCTGATTTTACGGTTGAGACTTATTTCGTCCCCAACAGACATGATAGTTCAGTTAAGAAACTTAGTCATCGCTTCAACGAAGTAGAGATATCTAATATGGGTGATCAAGAATATGCTCATTTAATTGATATCATTTTCCAAAAGGATGAGGTTGCAAAATTCATTACTAGAAAGATTTATCGTTGGTTTGTCTATCACCATATCGATAAACAGGTGGAAACGACTATTATCGAACCGTTAGCGCAAATTCTAAGGGATCATGATTATGATGTAAAACCAATGTTAGAGGCTTTACTCACAAGTGCTCATTTCTATGAAATGACATTCAGAGGAGCCATGATAAAAAGCCCATTAGACTACACAATCAGTATGCTTAATCAATTTGAATCGAAGCCAATTAACAATCAACTTGCAACGATTTATAATTATTGGAACTTAATCATAAGAATTAGTGAATTCCTACAACAGACGCCTTTTGAGTTCCCAGATGTAGCTGGATGGAAAGCATACTATCAAGAACCAGGTTACTACCAAAGCTGGATTAACTCTACCACCATGCAATTCCGTCAAATTTATCGGGATCTGGTATTTGCTGGCAAACTTAATTTTAATGGAGACATCAGGAATAATGCCAGCCTGAAAATTGATATGCTGGATTTTATAAACTCTTTAAATGGTGCCAGCGATCCAAATATATTAATAGATGAGTTGGTCACGTTTCTTTTTCCTCAAGAAATAAATGATGCGCAGAAGGAAGCGTTGAAAGAAGTCTTACTGCCAGGATTGCCTGATTATGAGTGGACCGTTGAATACAATGACTACCTAAATAATCCGAATAACCAGGGCTTTAAATCTGCTATAGAAAATAAATTGATCGGATTACTTCAAGCTATAACTGCCATGCCTGAATATTATTTGGGATAAACTTTGAGATCCTTTAAAGAAAAAATAAATCTTATGAAAAGAAGGTCATTTTTGCAATCCGCCTCCTCTGCTTCATTACCTGTTTTGTTAAATGGTTTTGGTGTGTCAACAATTGCTAAAAGCTCATTATTCAATTTCATCGACCCCGATTCCGATCGTGTTTTGGTGCTAATCCAATGCAATGGAGGTTATGATGGATTGGCTATGCTCCATCCTTTGGATCAATATAGTAAATTGTCAGATGTCAGATCGAATATTTTAATTCCGGAAAATCAAACCATTAAAATAAAAGATGATTTAGGATTGCACCCAAGTATGGAAGGATTAGCCAACCTCTACAAAGAAGAAAAAGCCCACTTCATTCAAGCCGTAGGGTATCCCAATCAAAATCGATCTCATTTTAGATCCAAAGATATTTGGACTAGTGGATCTGCAGCTGATGAATATTTAACCACTGGATGGCTGGGACGATATTTGGATCAAGAGTTTCCTGGTTTCCCAGAAGGCTATCCCAATGAAACGCATACCGACCCTTTTGCGATTACTATTGGTTCAGCCGTATCTACTACCTGTCAAGGAATAGCCTCTAATTTCAGTATGGCCATCAATGATCCTTTCAATTTAATACCCTTAACTGTGAGCGCAGGGGGTGAAGTGCCCAACAATTATTATGGAGAACAGCTTGCCTTTTTGCGAGATGCAATCCTTAAATCCAATGAGTATTCTGAAGTAATAACATCAGCCGCAGAGAAAGGGACAAATACCATTGAATACGCCAATTCACGTCTCGCAAACCAATTGAAAAATGTTGCCCTCCTCATAGCGGGTGGTCTGAAGACCAAAATATTCGTGGTGAATATCGGTGGATTTGATACCCATGCAAACCAAACTGGGGGTGGAGATGCTACCGAAGGACAGATGTCTTCTCTGCTGTTAGAGCTTACCGATGCTTTAGTCACTTTTCAGACAGATTTGAAAAACCTGGGACTGGACGAACGGGTGATCACCATGAACTTTACGGAATTTGGAAGACGTATTCAGTCAAATGGAAGTTTTGGTACCGATCATGGTTCTGCTGCTCCACTTATTGTGGTAGGTTCTTGTGTAAACCCTTCCGTGCTTGGAACTAATATTCAATTGCCTGATGAAATAGGCAGGCAAGCTGCCGTACCTATGCAATATGATTTTCGTTCAGTGTATGGTTCCATTCTGATGGATTGGTTTGAAGTCCCGGAAGATCAGGTGAGGAGTTTACTGTTTGATGAATTCAGATATCTTCCAATCGTTCAAAAATGTAATAATATTTCAACAGCCACCTATGATCAGGAGTTAGAGAAGTTTGATCTATCCATATTTCCAAATCCAACTTCTGGGAACAGTACAATCAATTTTGATTTGAGCCAGAGTAGTAGGATAAAAATCAGTTTGTTTGATACTATTGGAAGTGAGTTGGAAGTAGTAACTAATAAAACGGTAGAGCCTGGCCACCACCAAATTCGGATGGATTTGAGTTATTTGCCATCAGGCCATTATTATGTGAGATTTATTTCAGACCACTTTCAAAAAACCATGCTGGTAACTCGGATTTAGATAAGTTTGGACACAACCTCCATTTATACCATTATCATTCTAAATCAAATCGATTGGTGATACTATAGGGTCACCAAACAAATGATTAAGATAATTTTAGTTCATCAATCCAATTTTTTCCAAGCCCATAACAAAAAGAATGTCCCAATGATGGATAAAGCCAGCAGGCCAAATCCAAGTCCAAGATTTGAATAGAGAATATTTCCTGTTGCAAATAAAAATGAATAGACGGATATACATCCGATTAGTACACATAATAATTGCAAGGGAAGTTTATCCTTTACCGGTTTTAGATCTACGTTTTCACGGACCGCTTTATCCAAGACCGCTTGCCAACCAGGTCCTCCCGGTTTAATTTTTTCGTAAAAATTTCGCAGGGTTTTATCATCTGTCGGAGGGGTCATAAAAGTGGCTGCTATCCAAATAATTGTTGTTAGCAAAGCGCCTATAACGATAGTCTGCCATGCCTCCATACCGTGGTCAATAAACGTGAAACTTCCTGCAATAATCAAGCTGGCAATCATCGCCACGATCTCAGTGGTTGCATTAATTCGCCACCAGAACCATCGCAATATGTAAATAAGCCCGGTACCTGCTCCCAATAGAAGGAGGAGTTTAAATGCCTGCGTGGCATCTTTCAGGATTAACCCTAGACCCAACCCAAGAATGGCACTTAATACCGTAAATAGTCTGGCCGCCCAAATGAGTCTTTTTTCAGAGGCTTCCGGATGGATAAATCGTTGGTAAAAATCATTCACCAGATAAGATGCTCCCAGGTTTAATTGAGTCGACATGGTAGACATGAAAGCAGCAATTAGTGAAGCTGACACCAATCCTAGTAATCCCACAGGAAGGAGGGTGAGCATCGCCGGGTAGGCAACATCATGACCTAGTTTGTCATCAGGTAAATCCGGAAAGACCGCTTGTATATCACTTAATTGTGGAAATATAACCAGGGAGGTGAGAGCAATCAGTATCCATGGCCAAGGTCTCAACGCATAATGGGCGATATTGAAAAGCAAGGTTGCACTTACAGCATTTTTTTCATCTTTTGCGGAGAACATTCGTTGGGCAATATAACCGCCGCCTCCAGGCTCAGCCCCGGGGTAATAGGATGCCCACCATTGAACAGCTAATGGTACCATTAATATTGGAATCCAAATGGAAGGGTCCGAAAAATCTGGAAGCAAACTCGTTTTGGGTAATACATTTTCATGGGCCAGCAAATTGGTCAATCCACCTACCTCTGGTAAGTTAAGAAGATAAATGCAAGCCCACACCGACCCAATCATGGCCAAAAAGAATTGTACAAAATCCGTGACCAGAACAGCTCGTAATCCACCCACCGCACTATATAATATGGTAATAGATCCTGCAATAAGCAAGGTGAGCCATCCAGGCCAGCCAAGAACGATTTCACCAAACTTAACCGCAGCCAGAGATACAGCACCGGTAACCAACACGTTAAACACCAAACCTAAATAAAGAGCCCTGAACCCCCTTAAAAATGACGCAGCTTTTCCACTGTAACGCAATTCATAAAATTCAATGTCCGTTAATACCATGGACCGTCTCCATAGCTTCGCGTATACAAAGACTGTAAGCATACCGGTCAAAAGAAAAGCCCACCAGTCCCAATTACCTGCAACACCATTTACCCTTACAAATCCGGTGACCAGATTAGGTGTGTCGGCAGAAAAAGTAGTGGCTACCATGGATACACCTAAAAGCCACCAGGGCATATTCCTACCTGACAAGAAAAATTCTGACATACTGGATCCAGCCTTCTTGGATACCATTAGTCCAGCGACTAAAACAAAGAAAAAGTAAATGCCTACAATGGTCCAGTCAAGTGTTGATAATTGCATAGTAAATGTTTATGTCCTTTAACTCAATTGTATATAATCTTGATAAAGTTATTATTTATCCACTACTTGAGTAGAAAATGTTTCTTTTCTCATTGAAAATCTTGAATTTTCTTCATCTTTGAGGGCTAATGCAGCATTAGCACGAGCATACAAAATATAAAATGTTAACCTTATTAAGTAATTCGATCATGCTTGAAAATAACGTCCGGCCAACTTTAGTAGTTTTGGCAGCGGGAATGGGTAGTAGATATGGAGGCCTTAAACAGATGGATCCTTTCGGACCTTCAGGAGAAACCATTATTGATTATTCATTGTACGATGCAATACAAGCTGGATTTGGCAAAGTCGTTTTCGTAATCCGTGAACATTTTAGAAAAGAATTTGAAGAGCTGTTTAGACCCAAATTGGAGGAACGCGTGGAAGTTGCTTTTGTGGCTCAAGAGCTTGATATGCTACCTGAGGGGTATTCTGTACCTGAAGGAAGGGAAAAACCATGGGGGACTGCTCATGCGGTTTGGGTGACCAGAGAGGTAGTCAACGAACCATTTGCAGTAATTAATGCAGATGACTTTTACGGTAAAGATGCTTACAAGACTATTGCAGTTGACTTAGTGAATACAAATAATGAAAATGATTATAGTTTAGTAGGCTATAAGTTGGAAAACACCTTGTCAGATCACGGAACTGTCAATCGTGGAATCTGTGAAGTGGATCAGGATGGATTTTTGGTTGATGTGGTAGAAACTATCAAGATAAGCAAAAATAATCAGGGAATCATCTCTTATCCCATCGATGGTGGATCTGAAGGAACCCTGTCCCTGGATACCATTGTGTCTATGAATTTTTGGGGTTTTATGCCCAGCTATTTTCAGTATACGGAAGATTATTTCAGAATGTTTTTGGATAAGCATGGTCAAGAAATGAAATCGGAGTTTTTTATACCACTGGGTATCAGTTATTTGATTGAGAATAAAATAGCTCGGGTTAAAACGTTGGAATGCGACGCAGAATGGTTTGGAGTTACGTATAGGGAGGATAAGCCATTTGTGGTACAAAAACTAAATCAGCTAATTGCTCGGGGTGAATATCCATTGATATTATGGGATTAAATCCTCAGATAAAGGATTCTCAACTTCAACAAATATTAAGTAGTTATGATCTGACTGGTAATGTGCGTCACACACTACTAACATCTGGCCATATTCACTATAGTTATAAATTGGAAATAGACGGCAGTAACTATTTGCTTCAACAACTTAATACAGAAGTATTTCCAGATACTCAATCCATTTTTGAAAATGTAATTCAAGTCCAGAATAAACTCGAAGCGGCCCTTAAAGACGATTATCCATATAGGTGGTTCCTAACAAAGAGGCAGCATCCGTTCATTGATCTGCAAGATGGGACTCGGTGGAGATTAATGCATTTTATCGATCAAAGTGTTACTCACCCGACTTGTACATCCAACCTTATAGCTCAAGAAGCTGGAAGGATTCTTGGACAAATGCATAAGCATACTTATAACATTGCTACAGAGACTTTACATGATATCATTCCACACTTTCACGACATGTCCATACGTATCCAACAATTAGAAGATGCTGTGAAAAACAATTCGGTGAATCGCTTGAACGAAATCGTGGACCATCTCTATTTCGTCATGGAACAAAAAGATCAATGGTTGGACCTTAATCAGGATATTCGAAATGGTAATATTCTAAAACACGCTACACATAATGATCCCAAGCTTGAAAACATACTGTTTGATTTAAATGGGAAAGCGATTTGTTTGATTGATTTGGACACCGTAATGGCTGGTTGTTATTTGTTTGACCTAGGCGACTTGTTGAGAAGTTGTTGCACACCTTATCCGGAAGATGATCCCAATGCATCAATCGATGCTTTCAATATTAATTACTTTGAAGAAATTGTAAAAGCTTATGCCTCAGAAACAAAACCGTTGCTTCATGAAAGCGAGTGGACCAGTTTGGTCCATTCCGGTCTTTATATGACTTTTATAATGGGTGTAAGGTTTTTAACTGATTATATTAATGGAGATATTTATTATCAGGTGGCTCACGAAAAACAAAACTTGCATAGACACCTCAACCAAATCAATCTTTACAAACAAATGCAAGAAGAAATAACTAAGATTGAGTCGATTGTAACTAGCTCTTTTATTTAGTAACTGAAAGGATCTTATCACCTACTCCCAGAAGGCAGGCATGAATCCCTTCAAAGGAGGGCGACAAAAAGTGTAAATCCAATTTTTTTTGATACTAGATTCAGTAAAGGGCTGTAAAGAATTCTAATTTATTATTTTTACGATTTTCAGTTTTTGTCAAATGTATATTAAACATCAAATTATTGAATATGTCCAAATACCATATACATACTGTATTTTTTTGGGTACACGGTAATACCAGCAATCAGGAGCTGGAAGCGTTTGAGAAAGGAATAGAAAAATTAGGAACTGCACCCAGTATTGATACATATTATTGGGGAAAATCTGCAGGAAGTTCCAGAGAGGTGGTTGATGGATCTTTTGATTATAGTTTAACCATCCTTTTCAAAAATACCGATGATCATGATGCTTATCAATTGCATCCAGTACATGATGAATTCCGAGAAAAGTATAATGCGCTTTGGGCGAAGGTGAAGGTTTATGATGTGCTGACCTAGTATCGTAGTTTGTAAAGATTTTTGCTGAAGCAAAAATGCACGCCAAACAAATTTATTTATTTCATTTGACCAGGGGTTTCCACTTCTTTTCTACTCCAGGTCAATCCTCTATAACCCTTACAGGGTCTGAACAAGGCGCTGGCGCTGAGCTTCTATGATCATCTCTAGCATCTAAAGGACGATTTCATTTAGGCTCGTACTTTCTCTTCTTAATTTGGTCTACAAGTACCCATGTCGGAGTCAGGTAAGCTCAGGAACCAGTTTTTGTGTTGGACATTCACCACAATACAGCCTTCAACATTTCAACATTTCCTAAACTATCCACCTGACTTCACTCTACTACTTTCATCTTCCAATCCAGTTGATCTTTTGCGAGCTCGTTTTACCTGATCGTTTCCAAACTGATAAGTGAAATTTAATTTCACCCGTTGACTATCGTGCCTGCCGGAAATATCCATATACAATGCACCAAAATTACTAATACCTCCCCATCGATTGGTGCCCAATAGATCCGAGTAGGATATTTTTAGATTCGCTTTCTTTTGGAGGATTCGTTTTTGAATGCCTATATCCAGTGAACCCATAGGATTCATAAGAAACGAACCTTCCCAAATGCTTTTTGAATTATACCAACCTGATAATTCTAATTTGATGTCTGCTGGTAGATTAATGGTGTGTTGTTGATAAACATTAAAAGCTGTAGCAGTCAAATCAACGATTTTCCCATCACCAAAATCAGCTTCATTTTGAGTTCTATAACCACTCATATTAGTGAAAATACTATACCATTTAGTTACCGTTATCGGAGCGCTAAATGATAAACTCAAATTCTTTTGATTAGCCAAATTCAACCAAGTTATGAAAGTGGCATCCTCACCCTGAATGTCAACAATGCGGGAAATCAAATCCTTAGTGGAACTATAGGATAATGACGTATTGAAGCGATAATTAAAACTATGGCTCAATTGAATGTTATGCGCATATTGTGGATTTAAGAAAGGATTCCCCTTCTGAAAAGTGAGTTCGTCCAACCGACCTTCAAAAGGATTTAAATCTTGATAATTAGGTCGCTGAATTCTTCGGCTATAATTTAATTGGAGACTATTCTTTTCATTGATTTGGTAACTTAAACCTCCTGATGGGAATAGGTCCAAATAGGACCGCTTGACATTTTCATCATTTGTGTTTTTTAATGCGGTAAGGTCACCTTCCGAATTAGTTTGTTCTAATCTTAAACCTAATTGAATGCCTAATTTTTCTCCTTGTTTGGAATAATTTGCATAAGCTGCGTTTACATTTTCTGAATATACGAATTGATTACTCCGATTAAAATCTAATACTTCTTCACCATCAAACATGTTGTAAAAGTCAAAGATATTATCGGTACGTACTAAGGCAAACTTTACACCAGCTCCAATCTTCCCTCCAAGGGCAGTGGTTTCGTGGTCTAGTTTTATGGTATAAATGTCAATGTCAGTTGGCGTAATTAAGTTATAGATTTTTTCTTTTATTAGGTTTTCACCTGTTGCATCGAAGTAATAGTTGGGCTGGTAGGCATCCGAACTGTTTCTATATCGACCGTAATCTGCATCAATACTTAGAGTTTTTCCATCACCATTGTCAAAAACATAATTAATATTAACGTTTGAGTTGGATCGATTTTGGGTAGTCTCCGTTCCAGCAACTAAAAGTTCATCAAAAGTTTCACTTCCGATAGTTCCGATTTCCATTCGGCTATCACTCGTCCAAAAATTCTCATTTTGATTGCCTGTGACCAAGAATCCGACCGTATTTTTCTTATTCAGGAAATAATCAGTCCCCAGACGATAGTTCAATCCTTTCCAATCACCTCCCTCATTGTTTTCCTGCACGAATTTTCCACCTAATTGTTCTCGGTATAAGTTCATCTTATTCCAATTCGCCCCTTCATAATAACCGACTTGCCCGTAGGTGTTGAAATTTTTGTTTCGATAGTTTAAGTTAACGTTTCCGTTATAGCGCTGCCTTTTACCAATGGATAATCCAGCGGTTACATTTCCATTAAATCCGATTGATTTGTCTCGTTTGAATTTGATATTAATAATTCCGGCATTGCCTTCCGCATCATACTTGGATGAAGGATTAGTAATGATTTCTATTAATTCTATTTGTTCGGATTGTACTGTTTTTAAATATTCTGCAAGATCCGATGTGCTCAGAGGGGAAGGTTTACCATCAATATAAACCTTAACTCCAGATTTACCCAGCAGCATGATGTTGTCATTGTTATCGATCACCACACCTGGCGACTTACGCAACAATTCCATGGCATCATTGCCAGTTGCGTTGACGCTACCTTCAACATTAAATACCATTTTATCTGGCTTAACCTCAATCAATGGTTTTTCAGCAATGACCACTACTTCTACCAGGTTATTATCTGCTTGATGTAATCCGATGTCATCAATTGTCTTTACTTCATTTTCAGCCAAGGTAAAAGTAGAGCCATCATAGGTCGGCAAGCCTACAAAGCTTACTGAAATCCAGTAGTCACCGCCAGGGATATAGGCCATTTCGTAACGGCCTGAATCATCGGAAACTTCTCCTTTGACCATAACACTATCGTGTGCGTTGTACAAGATTACGTTAGCAAAGGACAGCGGTTGATCATGGTCATCTGTAACGATACCATTAATTGTAGATTGAGCGCCTAGATAGACAGTAAGACATAGAAGTGCAGTTACCTGCAAAATCAGGTTTAAGAATTTCATTATGTTAGGTTTAGTCGTTAATATGAATACAACAGCATAGCTGCTTTCGTACTTACAATAGTACGTATCTTAACAGCCAAAGGTTACAGTTTTTTCGACGAATGGATTCATATTAGCTCTTAATTGGTTAGCCAGTCTTAATTATGGTAATACAACGTTAAATAACGTTAAGGAAACTGGACATTCGCCAAAGAAGACCGTATTTTTAAATTATGATTTGGAATAATAATAAGATTCCCGGTATTCTTTTGGTAGCCAGCAGTTTGTTATTAACTGCATTTTTAGGCTTTTGGCTTTCCAGAGAATATCAAATAGAAAAAGAAACCCTCAAGAAAGAATTGAATCAAATGTTCTGGGAAAATGCTCGTAATGTAAGAGATTCCTTTTTACAGGAGATGTTTTATATTTCCATTCGAGATACTCAAGCCACACGTAGAGAAGTCTTCAGTTCCATCAGTCCATATTTATGGGACTCTTCCAGGGCTAGGGTCATGTTGAGATCACTTATTAAAACGGATCAGCCAGAATTCGAGGCGGACTCCAAATTTATATCAGGACTATTCAGAACAGGTAAAAATCTTGACAATAAATTTTCAGATTCTATCCAAATCACCAGATTCCATAGCCATGGTCAGACCACCATGTTTATAGGGGAAGATTCAGTAAAAAACCATTGGGTTCCTGACTTTCCCCAGTTATTAGCCACCAATATAAAACGAGATCTGGACCAGGCTGAACTACCTCTAAATTTGCATATTGTAAGACTGAATGAACAGGAGCAATACTTGGAGGAAAATCCTGGCTTTATTGTCACTAGACCAACACGTTTAAGGATTTCTAGTGGCATGGAACCTCACGTCGCTCTATTCAGTAGTTATCGATCCACCATTCTGGGGAGAATGATTCCAAATATTTTTCTGGCATTATTCGTAATTAGTGCCACCTTACTATCACTGGTATTTATTTATCGCAGCCTGAAAAAACAACAACAACTTACTGCGATTAAGAATGATCTTATCAGTAATATAGCCCATGAATTAAAAACACCCATAACCACTGTAGGCGTCGCCCTGGAAGCAATGCAAAATTTCAACGTATTGAATGATCCTGGACGGACGGAAGAATACATGGATATTTCTAAAAATGAGTTACATCGTCTCGGGATCCTAGTGGATAAAGTAATAAATACAGCTGTTTTCGAAAAACGAGAATTGGAAATTAAACCAGAGGTATTTGATATTGAATTATTAATTTTTGATATCATTCGTTCGATGAAAGTGCAGTTTGAAAAATTTGCAGCCAACGTAGAATTTCAAAATGAGACTACGGATACAAATATTCAAGCAGATAAAATTCATATTACTAATGTTATCATCAATTTAATTGATAATGCTATTAAGT
>JAHEJC010000046.1 GCA_024639065.1 Lewinellaceae bacterium
TTAGGTTTGGTTTCATAATGTGTATTGTGAGCAAAAACGCCCCTTGGATCAATTACAATGGTTTCAAAATCAAAGGATTGACCCAGATTAACTAAATCTGCGGTAATGTGGGCAGAACCAATTATCAATAACTGACTTTTACGTGGAAAGAGGTGAATAAAATAAGATACGGAATTATCCTCAATAGTCTGATGATCTCTCGTTTTATAGGCCTTTAAAGCCACATTCAGAACAGCGGGTTCTAAAGGAGCCCCAATAACTTGTCCATCAGGGGTAACTAATGTATTGTAAACGGTTCCATCTTGCAAAGGTGTGACCAATATGAAATCCTTGTTTTGCTTTAATAAGCGATGCATCGAATGCCACAATTCATTTTCTGTTTTATCATCTTGACAACCCATAAACAGTTGTTGAAATACTTGAATCTTACCTCCGCAACTCAATCCTACTGTCCAAGCTTCTTCATCCGTTACACCATAGTTAAGGTGTTGAGCCTCAGAAGAATGTAGTGTTTTTAACGATGATTTTACCACCGCTCCTTCGACGCACCCTCCGCTCACAGAACCTGCCATATTGCCATCACTATCGACTAGCATGGTGGAACCTACAGGTCTCGGTGATGAACCCCAGGTTTTTACCACCCGGGACATGGTAAAAGAGCGATTTTCTTGAGTCCAAAGATTAATGATTGGTAATAAGTCTTTCATGTTTTGATTCGATTTTGAACAAATTGTCTATACTTTTAAAACAGATTAATTTGTGGTATGTTCATATTAAATATACCGATTTATATTGAATTGAAATCGCTAAAATTAAATGTATAAATTGTTGAAACATCACTATTTAGAACACTAATTTTAATGAAATAGATGGAATCAAATAAAATATTTGTAGGCACTTCGAAGGGTTTGGTCATTTTTATCAAAGAAAACGAAGATTGGAAAATAGAAGCTATTTACTTTAGGGGTTTTCCTGTTTCCATGATCTTTATTGATCGTAGAGATGATAATTGGTGGGTTGCATTGAGTCACAACCATTGGGGTGCAAAGCTTTTTCGGACTCGTGATCAAGGACTAAATTGGGAGCCTGTCAAAGTACCTACTTTTAAGACGAAAAAGCCAGATTCAAGCTCACTAAAGAAAATTTGGATAATGCAAGCAGCAGATCCTTTCAAAAATGATACCTATTGGATGGGAACCGAGCCAGCTGCACTGTTTTATAGCAATGGAACTGACCATCAATTGGTTGAATCTTTATGGGAACATCCCACCAGAGTTAGAGACCAAATGTGGTTTGGAACAGGTGGTGATTTGCCATTTTTACATAGTATCCTTGTTGATCCTGACAACAAGGATATAATTTTTGTTGCAGTAAGTAGTGCAGGTGTTTTTAGATCTTCAGATGGAGGGAAAAGTTGGCAAGCAAAAAACCAGGGACTTCAGGCTGCCTATTTACCCAATCCTAATGTTTCTTCGGGTCACGATCCCCATATGGTTTTGCAATCCAGTGCTGCAACCAATGTGCTTTGGCAACAGAATCATTGTGGGATTTATGTAAGCAAAGATAAAGGAGATTCCTGGCAATTGCTCTCTAACGAGCTAGACCATCCTCATTATGGCTTTTGTCTGACCATTGATCCAGATGATCCTAATAAAGCTTGGGTAATACCTGCACAGAGTGATGAAGAACGCATCGCTCCCGATCTTAAACTGAAAGTATATCAAACTACAGATACTGGTCAAACCTGGCAATCGGCCAGTAAAGGATTGCCAACAGAACCTACATTTGATATTGTTTTGAGAAATGGATTCGATAGAAAATCAGGACTTCTAGCTTTTGGTACAAATAATGGCAACCTTTATATTTCAGAGAATAATGGTAAGGAATGGACACTTGCTTCACACAATTTGGCCAAAATCCTGTACCTGAAAATCTGCTAATACAATTTACATTAGGAAACTTAAGCCTGCTCTATTAATCATTATAAGCATTCATTTTTTTCTCTTAATATTTGGGTTTATTTATATATGGCACGTCTATCTAGTGAGTATAGGTTTAAAAATAGGTATAAATAATCGACACCATGAGAAAAATATATTTTGTTTCAAGCCTAATTCTTGTAGTTGTTTTCAACAGCTCTTGTGTGGCACCGGGAAAATTTGCCTCACTTGAACGTGAAAAATCAAAACTTGAAATATCTTTGACTCAAACCCAACAAGAAATGCATCAGTTGGTAGAAGAAAAAGCTCAATTGAAATTTTCTCAACGACAACTTAAAGATCAAGTGGATGAGATGACTAATAAGTTGATTTCTACTGAAAGTAAACTTGAATCTCTGAAGATAGAATTAGAGGGGAAGAATGATGTTATTGAAATGCTGTCTGATGATATCATAATTGGTTTAAGAGTCAGTGAAAATCTAATGAAAGAAAAATCACTTTAATTTGTAAGTGAATAGATGATTGCAAAATCAGTCCTCCTTATTGAGCCTGTAAAGAAATTGATTTTATGCCTAAAGACCTATAATCAAAATTTTTGTTTTTTCTTCTTATAACTGGTTAAGAACTTATCAAGATGTTGGATTACTAAGAACCAATCTATCGCACTCATGGGCGGTTGAAAGAATACTTTTAACATCGTTACAAGGAGATTGCTTCCAATATGCTTGATCCATAAGGTTGTACCCTGGTAGGATACCACTAAAAATCGATCCTTATCACTTCAATGTGTAGCGGTTGATCAACCGATTCAAACTCCGCTTTTAATAAAGCTGGAAAGCGTTCTCTGACTATCCATAATGAAATTATTCATCATTACCCATGCAGTTGGTAATCTTAAAATGCGTATATAATCCGGTTTACCACTGTATTGATATTTTTTTGGTTGAAGATCTTACCGTTTTGTGATGACTAGAAGCCTATTGTGGCAATCCTGACTTTACCAGTGATAACATCATACAGGTGAGGTATATACAAAATATCATAAGTAGGGGGACTATTTTGGGGGACTTAATATAATGGTTATTCGTTTTTTGATAATTATTTTATTTTTTTTATTTGTTTGTTGTAATAGTTTTCAAAATCGCTAAGCGTTAGATTTATTCTTCTTTGTTGTTCACTTTTTACGATGGGTAATGGTAGTTCATTGGTCTTTTTGATTGCTCCGGTATACCAAAATTTCCAGGCTGTCAAAATTTTCAATTCATCAGATAGGTTAGTTTTCTTGGAGCGGATATTTTTTCGTGATAATTTACTTTCAATTTTGATTCTTTTCTTAGCAGCTTTTGAGACCAGGACCAGCAAATCGTCCAAAGGATCTTCTGAAGCAGAAGATAAATAAGCGCTACAAGTCAATGCAGCAGTCCCAACATTTGCTAACGTATTGGGTGATACCTTATCAATCCGGTCAGCATCCGTATGGTAGAATACATCCGTAAAATGCCATAATAATAAACCTGGAATGCCTGCATCCAGGAATGGTTGATGGTCACTACCTCCTTCAAAAGGGTTGGTACGAACTATCCATTTTTTCCGATGGGCTTGTTCCCTGCAAATGGACTCCACTAGGTCATTAAAATAATGAGGATTAAAATCAGCGGTATCTACATGGCCAGCACCCCACTCAGTATGTTTATCTTTTCCTCTGGTCCAAATAGCTGATGGGTCGGGCATCTTTTCAATTAAAAAAGTGCCACCCGTTTTCTTTGTATCCTCTCCAACCATATCTAAGCTCATACCCCATTTTATTCCAGTTGCTCTGGTTGAGTCTTGTTGTATATAGCGTCGAGTTGACCTAATCTCATCACCCCACAGAAAAGTAATGGATCGGTGTGGGTCAAGCGACTGGTTGTTGACCAAGCGCGCTGCAGTTTTAGCCATTTCAGTTAAAGCACCTACACCCGATGCGTTATCGTTAGCGCCAGGTTCCTGGATATGAGCACTATATACAAATCGGTCATGAGGCTGCTTGCTCCCTTTGATTTCTGCAATGATTGTAAGCTCGTCATCTGGAGTAAATTCACTATCTATACTTACTTGAACTTTTAAATCTCCATTAATTAGTTTTTTTCTCAATTTTTCTTTTGCATAATAGGAAAGACAAATTCCCCAGCTTTTTTTGGTTGCATTGAATGGGATTGAAGCGAATGAAATAGAATGGACAAATTTTTCTGGTTGATTGTAAGCTGGCATACGATAAGAAAGGATTCCAACTGCTCCGCCTTGTTCCACGGCCAGCTTATATAAGGAATAAGGATGACATTCGCCCATTACAATTTTTCCCTTTACATCCAAGTTTATTAATTCCTCTGCATCACAGGTTTCAATAAAAATAACTTCTCTTTCCAGCTGAGATACAGGAAAACTGTTGATTGCAATCATGTTTCGATTAGTTGAAAAATCCAACAAAGGGTCAGATTCACCGGATATAACGAGTCGCGCTGATCTGGGATTCCATGCGGGTGTACGTAGGGGATAAGATTCAATACGATACGATAATCTAGCAGAGGTATCATTTTTATACCCTGCAGTTTCAAGCTCATCTCGAATTTTCATGACGGTTTCATTAAATCCTTGATTACCAGCTAGTCGCCAACGGTCACTAGCATATTTTGTGATGTTAAAAGCGTTGTTTTGATCAAAGTTATCTCCAATCATATTAAGGTATTGATCAATCTTGTTAATTGTATTTTGGCCAGATATTGTATAGGATATATTGGAGAAGATGATGAATTGTAAAAGACTAATAATGGAAAAAATTTTTGAAAGATCCACTTTCAATCCAGGTAGTTTTACCGTAAATTCATGGTTTACAAAGCAATATTTCACTTAGAATATTTATTATCTAATGTTATAGTTAACAAAATTTTAAACAAGAAGTGGCACTTTTATTATATTTTCGCAGCTTGTACATCTTTAAAAACAAATCAACAAACAATTATTATGAAACGGTTTCTTAATTTATGGTTCTTTCTTGGACTTCTTTTGATGACTTCTTGTGTAGCCAAAAAGAAGTTCTTAGAATTAGAACAAGAAAAAAATTCCCTTTCATCCTCATTGGATGAAACCCGCACACAAGTAACTAATTTGGAAAGTGAGAAAGCCACACTAACTTCAGAAAAGCAATCTTTGCAATCAGAACTTAGTAGTGCTGAATCCAATTTAGTAAACAGCAAAGGTGAAGTGACTTCATTAAAAAGCGCTATTGAAGAAAAAGATGAATCGATCAAAAAGCTTGAATCTGAAATGGATGTAGTTTTCAAGAACGTAAAAACGGTCATGATGAGTAATGATCAATCGATGAGAGAAGTAGACAACAAATTGTATTTGGTCATGAATGATCCTATCACCTTTAAATCCGGTTCAGCCAGGATCCAAAAAGATGATATGGAGGTACTTGAAAAAGTAGCTACTATATTAAAAGCAGATACAACTATACACTACATCATTGAGGGTCATACTGATAATCGACCGATCTCTAACGCCCAATATAAAGATAACTGGGATCTTAGTACCAGAAGAAGTGCAGCAGTCGCTAAGCAACTTGCAAAATTGGGTGTCAATCCATTACAATTTACCATTGCTGGTAGATCTGATTTTATGCCAGTTTTAAGTGGTGAAGATCTTTCTAAAGAAGACATGGAAAATAATCGCCGGGTAGAATTTATTGCATTACCAAATATTTCAGATCTTTATAAGAAATCCTGATACAGGTGATCTTAAGACAAAAATAAGCTCAACGATTAATTTCGTTGGGCTTTTTTATTCCAATACTTAGTACATAAGCATATATCATCATTAAAGAATTATTGTAAAGATTTTGATAGTTTGAATAATCTATAGATTACTACACTCATAGAACTTAAACTTATTACAATGAACCAGATTGCCCAGCCGGGAGGTTTCGAAGTAACAACAGATTGAACAATCAAAAGTATTATTCCCAGAAAAATTAATACCAAAATGGTTTTGATCCACAGCAAATGGTGCTGAGTAATGCGATAAAGTCTTTGTGCGTTTTCTTCAGTGATTTTTATTGAATAATTGTATTGATCGGGTATTCTTAGAATTGTATTCATGACCGCAAAGAAAAAAATGGCTATTCCAATAATAAGCCAAATCATGTTTTTAGATCCATACCCATTGGGTTCTCCTCGCAAATTGAAATGAATCGGAATTTTATCAGGCATGCTTTCATAAAACCATAATCCTATGATAATCATTAGTGCTATACTACTTAGACCAATCAATTCGAGCGTCCATTCTATGGAGTTTCTGACAAATGGAAGTGGCTTTGGTCGTTTTGATTGCATAAATACTTTCTTAGCTGCCTAATTTATAAATTTTTCAAGTATCTCAAAGATTCATGAAAAAGGTCACCTATGGAAATTTCCTGATTATAAAATCAAAAGGTGATTAAACATACTGCACAGTAAACAGTCATACAGTCATATTTAATTCAATAATATTAAATAGAGTTATTATGAAATCGAAAAGAAAATTAATGAATAAGACAACTAATTTGATCATTGGTTTAGGATTGATTCTTGCGATAATTTACTTATCCTCTTTCACGCAGATCAAACCTTGGATCAAACTAGGTTCACAAACAGTTACTTATAAAGTGGATCATGATGAATTATATATTACTGCGCGGCAAGGAACTTTCCGAAAATTGAAAATTCAAGTGGATAAATCAAACGTTCATTTATCAAAAATGATAGTATTCTATCGACACGGCAGCCCTGAAACTGTACATCTAAAAAAGAACATTTTAGCCGGTACTTCAAGCAGAGCTTTGGATTTAAAAGGGATTAACCGCATAATTCATAAAGTGGTTTTTTATTATAACACACATCTATATGAGGGTAAAAGAGCTAAGGTCACATTACTAGGGATGCATTAATAAAAACATCCTATTTTATCCAGTTAAAGGTATTAGTACAATTCCCTTTTTATATAAAAGGCCCTTTATGAAAGTCATATTGGGCTTTTTTTAATTTGTTAACAATCCGTGGGTTTCTCCAAAAATTACTAGGTAATTTTAGATTTATCGTATATTTACTCCTCCCTTTATAGTCGATTTTTACTAAAACTAAGATGTAATTTATGGCAAAACGCCCTTTACTAATTTTACTTACTTTTGTGCTGTGTCAACATTGGTTGGGTGCTGGTTCTCAAGCTTGCCCTCTTAATTGCAATGACTTGATTCATGTATCCTTAGCATCAAATTGTATGCGTACGATTACACCTTATGATGTTATGAATGGGGATACTGCCTGCATGGATGATCTAATCGTGGACATTGAATATTATGGGAACTCCATCGGCAACCAAGTGGGCGTGAACCATATTGGAAAAACCTTGAAATATCGAGTAATCGATCCAATTAATAACAATTCTTGTTGGGGAGAAATCTTAGTGTCGAAAAAGAGTAAGCCGATATTATCCCTGGATACGTTAGATATCGATTGCTTAGACCCAGTTCCTTCAATCACAGGTCTGAAAGATTCATGCGGACTTACCTTAACCGCCCAGGTAATCAGCTCTAATTATACACAACTCAATTGTAATGGGCCAGGAACGCTTGTTGGTCGAATCAATAGACGCTTGTTGATTCTAGACTTATGGAATAATAGTACTCAAGTAGACCAAGTAATCAATCTGCTTCAGTCAGATCTCACCGGTATCAATTGCCCTTCCAATAAATGGTTTGAGTGTTGTACTCCTGTCAATGGAAAAAGTATTTGGGATACAAAATATTCAACCATTGATAATCAAGGCTATGCTCACCCAAAACCAATTCTGGATGATAATGGAAATAGTGTCGGACTGGTTGATCCGCCTTATAAACTAGTTGATGGAAAGAAAATGTTTCTTTGGGAATTTAAAGGGAAATGCAAAATAGCTATCAGCTACTCCGATCATATTATTAAGCATTGTGGTTGGTCCTACACAATCAAAAGACATTGGGTTATTGAGGATTGGTGCAGCGGAGATGACTGGAGTTGTTATCAAGAAATCGATATAAGCGATAATCAAGGTCCAGTTGTTGAACAGCTCAGTGATGTCACGATTAATTCTTCTGATTATGATTGTAAAGCCCATTACACGGTCAAACGCCCAAAAATTATTAAAGAGTGCGGACTAGAAGGGATAGGATATGACGCTGCAGACGTTCACCATAAAATTAAAGTTCATTTTAAGATAATAGATCACTCCAGCAGGTATTCATATAATTATAAAATAATAAAAGAGGGATATCTTGATTTTCATGAAGAAGTAAAAGTCAATCTACCACCAGGAAGTTATCAAGTAAAATATGAATTTTTGGATGCCTGCGAGAAGTATGGATATACAGAGCACAAAGTAACAGTCCGGGACAATAGCGGGCCAGTTGCAAATTGTGTTCATTCAAAGAAAGTGACTATGAATGGAGGATGTAAAGAACGTATTTATGCCAAAGATATGGATAGCGGAAGTCATCATACTTGCTGTAATAGCGTCCACGTGGCAATAGCCTCAATGGACAGTATAAACTACTATAAGAATTATTGGCATAATCATTTTAAGGATTGCATGAGTGGAAGTCAATATCAAAGTTCAAAATATCAAATAGATCAGACCATTGAAGAGTGGATAAATAGTTTTGTTTTCAATGATTATGTTGATCTTCAAGGGTGCGGTAATGAGGAAATTATGTTCAGGGTTTATGAAACTTGTGAAATGAAGTCTTATGAAAACTGGTTTCCTGGGAATAAGCATCAGTGGTATTGTTATCAAACTGTAAAAAACTACGATTGCTACTTTGTATCCCATTATCCATACCTAGAACAAGATATGTATCATCATGCACCCATGAAGTGTGGAACTTCGGTATCCATTGATTATTGTTATAATTATTCGTCTAATACCTTCAGCTGGCTCAGTAATCAAGGAGTAAACACTAGTAAAATCAGTGCTTTAAGAAAAGTGGAACAGAATGTACCAACTGTATATGCTAAAGGAAAATATGTCGACTGTTCGATCGATATGTATAAGCAAAACAATCACAAACCGGTCTGTAATGCACCTGGTGATCTTACTTTGTATTGTGATGGAACGCCCCACAAAGGTTATTTAAGCATTGAAGGAGAGATGACTACATTTGAATATGCCATTAATGCAAAGGCAATTGAATGCAACAATCCTACTACATCTTGGACAGGTCCGAATACGGATGGATATGGAAATTATAGCTTGATAAATGGAATTGACTTGGCATGTGATTCAGCTCAGTTTGGACTTCCATCATTAGGCTCCGATATTTTGTGGAAACCGATTTATTGTAGAGCATGGCTCTTGCTGGATGATTATTCTCAATCTAATGAATATGAAACTTACTTTGGAGAATTCCATTTTGATGATCCATGTAGCGCTTATTCAACCCATTCTTCAATAACCGAAGATCTTAATGATTGCGGTAATGGCTCAATTATTAAAACATGGACTCTTAGCGATCATTGCGGAAACAAAACTACTTGTAGCCAAACTATAGAAATTTTACATCGCAGTGATTTTGAAATAACTTTCCCATCGGATCTCATATTCAATGATAGAATATATAATGAGAATGAAGACTATGGTTTTCCTGAAGTAGCAGATGATGATTGCGAAAAACTGGATATAAATTTTGAGGATAGCATTGATTCTTCCAACCAAAATTCAATAATTATTTATAGATATTGGACCGTAAAAAACACATGTGTTGAGGCTACTGAGCTCGGATCAGATATTATAGTTGATGACCAGTTGATTGCCAGTGAAGAAAGAAGTTGTGTGGTTAGATATTTAAAGGATAATGGTGATGGATATATGCAATATGTTCAATTAATAAAGTTTGAAAGCCAGCCTTCATTTGAAATAGTTTGCCCGAATAATTTGGAATGGTGTGCTGATTCTGGTTGTTCAAGAATTGTAGATTTGGATCCCTTGGTGACCATTTCTGGAGAAGATAATAGGTTTATTGCCTCTCTAAATTATGTGGTCACGCTTGAAGGATCTGATTCAACTATTGCAAATAATCAAAATAAATTAAGTGTCACCCTTCCGATTGGATCTCATCTAATAGTTATTGAAGGCCTGCTTGATAATGGAAGTGCTTTTGATTGTTCGTTGCAATTAACAATTAAATCATGTGGTGGATTCATCGTTGAATGTACTGATGAGCTTACATTCTGTAATAACACGGATTGCCTGTCGGATTCACTCGATGCGTTAATAGGTAGCGCTGTGAATGACTGTGATTCTGAAGCTGAATTTTTGTATCAACATATCGTCAAACCTTTTAAAACAGATAGTATAAATGACTGGATAATTGGTGCTGGTAATTATATAAGGGGCAGATGGCCTGTGGGGCAACATTCTATATTATTAATTACAGCTGATGATAAGGGCCAATTAGATACTTGCGAAACCGATTTCACTATTGATGATTGTAGTAATATGCAGATCCAATATCTTGGAGAGGAATCTTATTGCAATGCACCAGGTAAGTGTAGTTCTGATACGCTGAATTTGGCCTGGACGGTTAATAGAAATTGTTCAAGCGATTCGAGTTCATCTCTTTCTTATCTTTTTGTGATAAAACCATTTGGAACAGAAGATCATAGTCAGTGGATACTGGAGAGTAAAAAAACATTTACCGGAGTCCTTCCAATAGGCGTTCATACATTGGAAATGATGGTAATCGACCCAAGCGGCCCCTCAGATACGATGATCATGGAAATTGAGATAACGGATTGTGAAGCTCCTCAAATTGTTTGTACAACACCTTTTAGCGTATTAGAAATTGTAGATAGTAATGGAATTTCAATCATGACGGCGGATTTGATTGATAGTATTTATGATAATTGTTCAGTAGAAGAACTTCTCATCAGTTTCGCCAATGATACTTCAATTACAAAGCTTAACTATAGTTGCAAAGATTTAACAGGATCTGAAGACACAATTCATACCTCTATCTGGGTAACCGATCTGCAAGGCAATACAAATTCCTGTGAAATTGAACTAATTATTCGCACCGTTCCAGGTGCCTGTAGTCCATTGAATAATTTGGCAATCCAATCTGCCGTAATGGATATGATGTATAAGCAGGTTAATCTAAACAGTACTTCTAATGTCGAATCTCTTCAAGAGATTCCTCAAGAACTTACAAATTCAAGGGATAATTTAGCGATCTCAAAGGTCAGACCAAATCCGTTTGAGGAATTTGTTTTCATTGAAACCTATCAATCTGAAGATGCCGATGTGCGCCTTACCATTTATGACCTAAATGGCCAGGAAGTTTATACAATAGAAGCGAGGCAACTTAAAGGTAAAAAGGAATGGGTTATTTCAGGAAATAATTTCCCTAGTTCTGGTGTATACCTATGCCATTTTCAGTCAACTATAGGGATGGTTGTCCAACGAATTTCTTATTTGAAATAGTAGTAAAACTGCCCAATTACTTTCTCTCAATATATTCTTTGTAATTGTTCCATTTTATCTTGGACTGAGCTACATTTCAGACGACTTTAATAGCTGCAATTGTTAAAGTGGATTATATATTTAAAAAAAGCTAATATTATTATACATATTATTTTTTATAATAAATAAATAATCTATATTTACGGATCGATCTAGACAATAAGGAAAAGACTAATTTTTAAAATAAGAAACGAATTTATTCGAAAACCATAAACGTCTCATGGATAAGAAAACTACAACTTTCCAGGCGATAAGCCTAAGAGTAGCCCTTTGTGTATTAGCGGTAAGTGCATGGGCTATTGATGTTTCTGCACAATGCAATTTTTCATGTTCTGATCATGTTTATATTCCTTTGGACACAATTTGCCAGGCAGAATTAAGTATTACGGATGTAATTAAGAATCCGACTGGTTGTGACAATGCTGTGGTCATGGTGTTTGATGACTATGGGAATAATTTAGGCAATGTGTTGGAACATCGACATAGAGGAACAAAATTGGTCTATAAAGTGATCGATACCGTTTCATCGAATTCCTGCTGGGGATATGTGACGGTAGAGGATAAAATGGCTCCTTTAATTGAATGTAGAAACGATACGGTTAATTGCTGGGAAGCAGTCGGATTGTTAGATCCAATACTTAAAGACAACTGCTGGGATCTAGGTTATTTTGAACAATCAAAATTGATCTGGGTAGACTTTGATTGTGATGATGAGATGTTTGCAGGTTACTATGAAAGGGATGTAATTACCCAGGACCTTTGGGGAAATACTTCCAGATGTGTAGGACAACGTCTTTATATTATTCGTGAAAGCCTGGACTCATTGGTTTGTCCAGAAGAAACAGTAATGATTGAATGTTGCCAACAAGAAAGAATCAATGGGGTGAATATGGATGTTCTCTGGGTGTCTTCTTATGCGTATGAAGATGAAGATGGATATGCTCATCCTATACCTGGTGAAGGAAAATTAGTAGAACCTCCATACTTAAAAGATAGAGGTGGTAAACATTATTTAACACCTGACGGTAATAATAAGGGTAAGTGCAATATAATTACTACCTATAAAGATCATATCGTTCCTACTTGCGGTGCTTCTTACAAAATTCGCCGGGAATGGAAATTATTCGATTGGTGCACTGGTACTGATACCATCTGCGTTCAGTGGATAAAGATTGTTGATACCACGGCTCCAGAAATTGAAAGCAATGGTCTTAAAGAAGTTTGCTTAGATGACCCCAGTCATTTATGGAAAAACTTAGATGGTAATTTTGAGTGCAATATTGTTACCGCATATAATATTACTGAGTATGAAGATGGGTGCCACCAACCCAAAAGTTATTATGTGAAGCCTCACGATTGTTTAGCGCATGTAACCCTTTCCGGACCAAATGTTATCGGAGAATGTGGGCTTAAATTCGCTAAAGGAGATCCAGATAAGGAAGCCGAATACCTCTCGAAAATTAAAGTTACCTATCAACTTCAATATTTTGATGCTGGACACCCAGGTAAAGTAATTACCCTTACAGGGGATATACCTCATGGTGAAGATGTACATATTTATTTGCCGGCAGGCTGGTACCAAGTGCTTTACTTTATTAAAGATGAATGTTGGAATGAGACCTACGCTTGTGAACGCATTTTAGTTGAAGATAATGTAGCGCCTACTCCTGTTTGTGATGAAATTACTCAAGTTACCCTTGATCCCGAAAGCTGTTGGGTAAGAGTTTTTGCAGCATCTTTGGATGATGGTAGCAATGATAATTGTTCCCAGAATCTACATTATGCGGTAGCAAACATGGACAGTGTTGACCACTACCGTAATTATTGGCATGGAAAACTTCAAGATTGTCTTGATCCGCATTTCTATGAATATGAGTATAAATACATTGATCAATTAATTGAAAAATGGATCAATTGTTTTGTATTTCAAGATTATGTGGACTTATCTGAATGCGGAAGAGAAATGTTGGTCATGCGTGTTTACGAGGCAGATGGATTACCATTTTTAGATCCCCACTTGTTTAAAGGAACTGAGCATGAGTGGTTTTGCTTCAATCTATATGATGATTATGCTTGTTTCTATAAATATCATTACGACGAATTTGCAAACCATTTGGATCCGCGTATTGACCTGTGCGACTATAAATTTGAATTGGTAGAGCCTTCTCCTTGCTCGGATAACGACCTGAACTTCTACCATCCAATTGTGGAAAATGGATATTGTCAATGCAGAGCTGCTAATGTGGCCCAGGTAAATGATCCCAGTTGTGCACCTTGCGAGCCTTTAGCAATTGAAAAAATCTCTTTTGTGGATAGCGAACCCAGCAAGTCTCATGGACCTGAGATTAATAGAGCTTGTTGTGCCTATGAATCTGAATCAGCCACAGTGGCTCAAGCTGAAAAGTGGGCCAACCTAATTACTAAATATCCTGAGCTGTATAGGATGGATTGCAAGCGGCACAAGTTTCAACATCTGTATAACGATTGTATGATTGAGGTAATTAAAGATGATAAAACACCACCGGTATGTACCGCACCAGACAACGTAACTGCCTATTGTGATGGAGTACCTTACATAGGCAGTCTATTATATGGCAATGATGTTATCAAATGGCAAGGTGCTCAATTGGCACATGATCTATGCGATTCGTCAGACTATTTCAGTGCATCTTGTTTTTTAGATAATTCAGGGGATGCTGCCCAAGAAGTCATGGCACCTCAAGAATGGTGTGTAGCCAATCCTTGGGATGGAGGAACCCATGGATATTATGGAGGACCCAGTAGTAATAAATACTACGGTGTATTTTGTGGAGAGAACTATTCGTGGTATGAAGAAAATGTATGGTGGAGTCCGATATATTGCAGAGTTTGGTTGTTGCTGGACGAATTCGATGATAATGCAAGTGGAAAACCAAATGTGAATGATTACTTCGGAGAACCCACGATAGAGGAAAATTGTTGGACCTACACAGATACCTCTTATATAGATGGTGCGCTAAACGAATGTGGAGTTGGAATTCTCACAAAAACATGGATCATATCTGATAAATGTGATAATACTTCTTCTTGTTATCAAACCGTTACCATCAAACCGAGAAGTGATTTTGAAGTTAAGTTTCCAGAAGACTTAGTTATTAATTGTGATGAAGGCGATATCCGATTGGAACCTATTAAAGGATCCGACCTTTATCCCATTATCACCGACGATGAATGTGAATTGATTGGTGTAAGTTACAAGGATCAGGTTCTAGGTGAAGGAGATGGTTGTTACAAAATATTAAGAACCTGGAAAGTTATTGACTGGTGTGTATATGTACCAGATATTCATAATCGTTATCCAGACGTAATCGTTAATGACACTTGTGTAGCTAGTGACGATCGACCTTGTATTATCAGGAATCTGAAAGATGACGGAGATGGATATATCGCTTATTTACAAGTCATCAAAATTGTTGATACTACGGCTCCTGTTGTTACGTGTGAGCCTATTGATACAATATGTAGTTATGACGATGATTGTGAGTCAGTGGATATCGATATATTGATTGGAACAGCAACTGATAATTGTACACCAGATGATCAGATTACTTATCGCTATACGATTATTCCTGATTATGCGCGCGACGAAACGGATTATATCTTTGGTCATGGAAATGAAGTAAAAAGAGTATTACCAGTAGGTCTTCATAAGATTATATTATATGCCACCGATGATTGTAACAATCGGGATTCCTGCTCAACATACATCTATCTAAAGGATTGTAAGCCACCTACACCATATTGTTATGATGGAATTGCTACGGTACTCATGGCAAATAGTGGATCTGTGGAAATATGGGCTTCAGACTTCGATGCTGGTTCAATCGATAATTGTGCCAATCATGATAGCGTATTAATTACATTTGATGCGGCTGGAGAAGTGCCTTCAAGAACTTTTAATTGTACAGATATTCCGGATGGTCAATCCACAGAAATTGAGGTAGAGGTTTATGTACATGACGAGTTTGGTAATTATGATTTCTGTATTGTAACTCTGTTTTTACAAGATGGATCCGGCAATGCTTGTCCTGACCTGGCACCTTCTGCACTTGGAGAAACCACCACCATGGATAAACAAATAATGGGCAATCAAGTAAAATCCAATAAGAAAGTTTCAAACTTTGGCAAGTCTGGACTTAATCAAAGTAAATCAGATCAAAATCGAGCGGTTCTTTACCAAAATAGACCCAATCCATATCAACATGAAACATTGATCGGATTTGAAATTGATCAGTCGGCTAAGGTTCAATTGAGGATTATGGACGTCACTGGACGTGTTGTCCATGTGGATGCTGGAAACTTTTCTAATGGATATCACGAGTGGAAAGTAAATAAACACCAACTGAATATTCAATCAGGTGTCCTTTATTATCAAATTGAAACGAATGACATCGTGCTTACTAAAAAAATGGTGATTATCGAATAAATACCGTTAAGCATAACTATACTATTAGTCTTAAAAGACCGTGCTAAAGAGCGCGGTCTTTTTTTTTGGTCTGATTGGGTATTTAGAGTTCGATTTTATCCACTATAAGCTTTATAACTCTTCTTTTTATTAGCAATTATAACTATCTAAGTAATTGATAAATAATATATTATCAATAATTTTGCTGATCCTCTCCTTATTATTTCCTTAACATATTATGATTTTTAAGAATTAGTGGAATGATTGTTGTTTTATTTGGATATCCCCTCTAATGAATTGTTTTCAAAGATGTTTGAAAGCGATTATTAAAATATTTAAAATAAATCAATCATTAGTTAAGATTACTCTTGGGAATAATTGTAAAGAATGAACCATAAACTTTCAATAATCAAGAGTAGTATTTAGTAAGCTAAAAACCGTAATCTCATGAATAGACTGCTACAAGCGTTTTTAACATGCTTTTTAGGTCTGAGTTGTTTGATCAGTGTTCAGGCACAAGTTGACTGCGTATTGAACTGTCAGGACCATGTGTACATCTCTTTTAACTCCAACTGTGATTATTTGTTGGAGCCTGTAGATCTCACTAAGAATGCTGATAGTTGTGACACATTAGTTGTTTCAATTGTTGATTATTTGGGTAGAACAGTTCCGAATCCCATTACTGCGGATTACCGAGGACAAAGACTGACCGTGAGTGTCGCTGATACTTTCGGAAATTCATGTTGGGGCTATGTCACAGTGGAGGATAAGAA
The DNA here is from genome assembly GCA_024639065.1 of Lewinellaceae bacterium. Lineage (GTDB taxonomy): Bacteria > Bacteroidota > Bacteroidia > Chitinophagales > Saprospiraceae > JAHEJC01. The sequence continues at coordinate 16,722 of JAHEJC010000046.1, forward strand.
TCCACCCATGATTAATGTCCAAAACGATACCATATCATGCTTTGAAGAAATTCCTGGTGTAGAACCACCTCCAACAGATTGCAAGTTTCAACCTAAGGTTGAATATCGGGACGAGTACGAAAAATTTCTCTGTGATGATGATTCATTTTTCGTAGGAATTGTGCATCGAACTGTTTGGGCTACAGATCCATGGGGAAATACCCGAAAAGATACCTATAATATTTATATAGAAAGAATAACCCTTGATTCGTTAGTGTGCCCACCAGACACAGTAATCGAATGTTGCAAGCTATTACCTGATCCCACTTCCCCTGAGGGATTTAGTTTTGCTCTGTGGAGTGATTTTTATACTTATGAAAATAAGGATGGATACAGGGTACCCAAAATTGTTATTGATGCGAATGGTCAAAGTATAGGATTGGTAGATCCACCTTATTTTATCCAGAACGGCGATACCGTATATTTGAATACCAATTACCAACATTGTAATGTAGTGAGTGAATATAAGGATCATGTCATTGAAGCTTGTGGAGCTTCTTATAAGGTGAGAAGAGAATGGTTGATAAAGGATTGGTGTACCGATTCTACGGTTACTTGTGTACAATGGTTTAAAATTGTAGACACCTCAGCTCCAGTACTGTTTTATTCTGAAGAATTTACACCCGTTCAGGTTTTATATACAAAGCCTCATGAGTGTTTGGCTCATGTAGAATTAAAATGGCCTACTATTTATAACGATTGTGTAATAAAAGCGGAAAAAGACGACCCTGAAGAAGCATTGAAGCAGTTTAAAGTTCGCTATGAAATGGATTGGTATGATCCTACCCATCCAGGTAAATATGAATCTCGTTCTGGTTTTATTGAGTATGGTGAAACAGTTATTGAATATGTGCCTAGAACAGGATTATTATTTATAAAACCCTATATCCAAATCCGATATTTTGTTGCTGATCCTTGCTGGAATGAAGCTGAGATTTGTCAAACACTTTTGGTATATGATCAGACGCCGCCTACACCGGTTTGTGATGAGATTACTCAGGTGACATTAGATCCGGAAAGCTGCTGGGTAAGAATTTATGCAAAAGATCTTGATGATGGAAGTCACGATAATTGTGATGATTCATTATTCTATGCAGTTGCAACGATGACTGATATAGAATACTGGAGAAATTATTGGAATGATCAATTAATGGAATGCTACGAAGAATATCATTACCACCGAGATCTTATTGATCGCATCATTGATGAGTGGATTGATCTGTATGTATTTAAGGAACATATTGATATAGGAGATTGTAACACGGATAGTTTAGTCATGAGAGTCTATGAAGGTCTTAATACACCTCCATATGACCCACATGTATTTAAAGGAACCAGGTTGGAGTGGTATAATTGGTTTAGAGCACCCTTGTTGCGCTATAACAGTTATCGATGTAATTATGTCTTTCATTATGATTCTTTGGATCATTACAATAGTGGACCATTCTACCCGGACATCACTTGTGATGACGTAGAGTTGGGTATTTTCTTGGAAGCTATTGAAGATGGTTTGATTGCTATCTTAGATGGACTCAATTCATTTGATTTTGATGAATTGAATATGACTGTTGAAGATCTATTGGGTGTTGATATTGGTATTGATCAACTGGATGAATTAATTGCGTTTTTAACCACCTATTCATGTGAAAATTTATTTGATCCAGTGAACGAGACATTGTGTATTGATTTGGATGATGTTTTCGGAGATTTGGATATTTCGGATGTAATAATTGATCCTGATATCACGACCCAGCAAGTGGTGGATGCCATCCTTGCCGAAGGATTTGACATGTTTGGAAATATTGATTTAGGGAATCCAAATATAATATTGAATACTGGAATGACCTTGTTTGGTGATCCAGCTGAAGCGCTCTCCAACAGGAGTGCCGTGACTACGGAAGACCTGACTATCTATGAATTCTTAAATATCCTCTATTACTTTATTTGTTATGGAGATGATTTGGAAATGAAGGAGAAAGTATTCCAAAACCTTTCTGATTATCCGGAGTTGTTACATTTTGTAACCAGGCCAACGAACTTGGTTAATACGGCTTACTCTGGAATCGTTAGAAAGAATTTCTTGGACCTGCCTTACTATAATGATTGTATGGTAGTTGTATACAAGGATGATAAAGAACCACCTGTATGTATTCCTCCTGCCAATAGAACCATCTATTGTGATGGGTTAGAAGAATCCGGTTCTTTTACATACAATAATGATGTTATTTACTGGAACAGAGCTGATTTTGCTCACTTTATCTGCAATCAAGAGGATTATATCAGTTCTACCTGTGCTCTTGATGATAATAACGCTGATGATTGGTTTACACCTACTCAGTTTTGTTTCAAAGCGCCATGGGATGGTGGAGACTATGGATATTATGGAGGACCATACGTAGAAGAATACAATGACTACAAAGATAATGGATGTGGTGATAACACGTGGGGGCTTGAGCACATGGGTGCTTCCTCGACCTGGGCACCAATGTACTGTCGTGTTTGGTTGCTACTAGATCAGTTTGATGATCCTAATGAAAACCCAACTAATTTTAATAAGTTCTTCGGAACCCCAACCTATAAAGAAAATTGTCCAGACTTTACTGTAGATTCTACTACCGTATCCGATCTGGATGAATGTGGCACAGGTTATTTGACAAGAACCTGGACAATTATGGACGGTTGTGGCAATTCTAATTACTGTGAGCAAAGTATCTACGTAAAACCTAGATCTGATTTTGAAGTTATCTTTCCTGAAGATATTGAAATAGATTGCGAAATGGTCGACGAATTGGTTATAGGTGAACCGATAATAACTGATAAGGAATGTGAATTAATTGGTGTATCTTATGAAGATCAAGTTTTTGAACTTAACGGGGTGGGATGTTACAAAATTGCCAGGACCTGGAAAATCATTAACTGGTGTACATTCAGTCCGGATATCCATAACCGGTATAGAGATATAATTGTAGACGATCGATTAGTAGCCAGTGATAGAAGATACTGTGTTTATCGAAACATCAAAGACAATGGCGATGGATACATGGAGTATTTGCAAGTAATTAAAGTAGTTGACCGTGTTGCTCCTGAACTTACTTGTGAAGAATCTATCGAAGTATGTAACTACGATGATGACTGTGAGCCAGATGAAGTAGTTGTTGATTTAGGTACGGCCACTGATAATTGTACCGATGACGATGCTATTACCTATAGCTATATTATCAAACCGGAAGGTTCTACTTCTTCATCTGATTATATTTATGGTCATGGAAATCAAATTCAAAATGTACTTCCATTTGGTGATCATGATGTATACTTAATTGCTTGGGATGGTTGTGGAAACTCTGACACTTGTGAGATTGATCTCCTGGTAAGGGATTGTAAAAATCCAACACCATATTGTTACGATGGAATTGCTACGGTAATCATGCCTTCTTCTGGGTCGCTTCAGGTTTGGGCAAGAGATTTGGATGCAGGAAGTTTTGATAACTGTACAGCGGATTCTTTATTAAGATTTACGTTTACACCGATTCATCCTGACGAAGACGATCAATATGATGAGGATGAATTGACTTCTTATGAAATATTTACTTGTGATGATATCCCTAATTCTGAAATGCAATTAATCCAAGTTACCATATATGTTTGGGATGAAGATGATAATGTTGATTTCTGTACGGTAGGTTTGCTCCTACAGGATGGAAGTGGCGATATTTGTTCAGATATTTCAGCATCGAATGGATCAAATAAAAAGATGCAGGAAGAAACCAAACTAACTGGAGATAAAAATAAATCCGCTGGCTTGACTGGTCAAAGTCCAGTGATCCAAGGCTTTACACGAGCAAATAATGAAGGTTACGGGTTATACCAAAACAGACCAAATCCTTACAGAAATGAGACTATTGTTTCATTCAGTGTACCTAAGATGACTAAAGCCAATCTCAGAATTTTGGATTTGACAGGCAAATTGATTTTTGAGATTGAAGGAACTTATTCTAAAGGATATCATGAATGGAAAATTGACAAACAGTCAATTGGAGTTCAATCCGGTATGCTTTACTATCAGTTGAAAACTGATGAATACGTTGCCACGAAGAAAATGATCATTGTGAATTGATGTGATTTGCGTGTCAGTCTAAGTTACAAAGACCTGTAAGAATTAATTTTCTTACAGGTTTTTTTGTTGATTATTGCTGAATGAGCAATTTTGAAAGATCCCAAATTGAAGATGGCAAACTTTATTAATATTTAAGATTACCTAAACAGGAAGGTATGCTGAAGAAAAGGTGCTCAAAAATTGATCTATAAAAACGGAGTACTGTTGCTCAATCCAGGTCCTTATTTCTGGTTGGAAGCATTGCGAGTTGATGATAGCCTGTTAAGCCATTGCAAATCTTATCTTAGAGCGCCTCATCAAACTAATATACCTATCAAACGTCCCAAGGTCCCTCAATAGCTATGGTCAAACCTGCATGTTGTATATTAACAAATAAGGTCTGGCCTGATGGAGAAAAAGTAGCCCCGGCAAATTCAGATTTGATGCCTATATTTTCTGCAAAATGATAGAGCTTACCATCAGGAGTTATTCCAACAATCTTAGGATTCATATTATCTTCACAGACGATCAGATCTCCCCAGGGCGCAATCGTGAGGTTATCACAATTTTCTAATAAGTCTTTATGATCTGACTCTACAAATAACTCAATTATTCCAGGGTTGTCTTTTTCTTGAGGTGTCCCTTCCGATTTACCTGGAGTGTATTTAAATATTTGCCCATTTCTATGAAAGCCACCATTGGTGCAAGCAAAATAGAATTCGCCCTTTCCAAACCACATACCCTCACCCCGAGCAAAAACAGCTGCACCTAGACTATAACCCCTAATCCTTAGATCATCATCTGGTGATAATATATTGTCCAAATCAATCCACTCAACTTCAAATTTTTCTCCGATGGTCATCTTATTTTCGTCCCAATTACGTGTATCCAGACTTTTTTGAGCCTTAATTGCCAATGCTTGAAGTTTCCCACCTTTATGTAGATTTTCTTTTACATTTGGTATAAACCGGTATAATAGTCCATCCGTTCTATCTTCAGTTTGATAGACTATGGAAGATTTTGGATCAACACAAACGGCCTCATGATTAAACCTGCCCATATCCTTTAATGGAATGGGGTCACTAAGTAGTGTATTGAGAGAGGGATTTACCTCAAAGTTGAAACCATGGCTCATTTGTAACTTACTATTGGGATCTACTACGATCTCTTCACAGGTAATCCAAGTACCCCAGGGAGTAGTACCCCCGGCACAGTTACGCAGGGTACCTGCGAGGCTCAAATAGGCATGATCTACTTTACCGCGTGATTCATCGTATATTAAGGTAGTTGTTCCACCATTACAAACGTATCCATTTAAGCCTGGGTCGTATAATTTTGATTCGGGAAAGTTTTTAATCAAATAATTATTAGGTCCAAATGGACCTTTATCACCTGGCATCAATTCATGATTTCTTAAAATAATTACTTTACCATTTTCACCTTGGAAAGTAGCCATGGCATCCGGTTTATCAGGATGAATAAAACCATCATCCATTTTCTCACCGGCTCTAGAAATAATTTTATAAGAAAACTTATCTGGTAAATTCAGCAAATTTCTAGAGTCATATTTGAGTGGACCATATTTTTCAATTAGATTTTCATGCATGAAACTTGGGTCAATGCAACTTTCCAAGGTCATGGCCAAATAAGTTTCCAGCCCAAGGAATCCGATACTAGCTTTGGCGCTATTCTTTAAAAAATTTCTTCTTGTATTAAACATAATTATTGTTTGTCCGTTTCCGTTTCAACAGGCTCCAATCCCTGTAAAATAGATTTCTCAATAGCTGGTACACCACGCTGCATCCAACTAGGTTCTGGATGATCTAGTAAATAATGATCAAAAAATTGGCTCATTCTTCGTTGAAAATCGACCCGGTTTTGCCATTTGGAAATACCGTGAAATTCACCATTATAATTTAATAACCAAGCGGGTTTATTCAATCGTCTTAGGGACATGAAAAATTCTATACCTTGATACCAAGGCACAGCAGTATCTTCATCATTATGCAAAATTAACACCGGGGTCTTAATTTTATCCGCAAAAAATATTGGGGAATTATCAATATAACGTATGGTTTTATCCCAAATTGTACCCCCTATTCTACTTTGGGTATGCTCATACTGAAACATCCTACTCATACCTGAACCCCAGCGGATACCTCCGTAAGCACTGAACATATTTACCACAGGCGCTCCGGCCTCGGCGCAGGCAAATAGATCAGATCGAGTAATTAAATGGGCGATTTGATAACCTCCCCAACTGTGTCCTTGTACACCAATCCGATTTTTGTCAATATATCCCTCTTGTATTAATGCTGTAATACCACTTATTACGGCATTATAAGCACTTTCTCCAGGCCAACCTATTTTATACGGAATATTTGGATTAAAGATGATATACCCCTGATTCACGTAATAAGCGTAATTAATACTCGATCTACCTGGTGAAACAGTTGGATAACGATGGATGCCATTTGAGCTTTTCTCGTAAAAATTTACTATTAATGGATATTTCGTAGTGGGATCAAAATTATCAGGCTTGACTAGCATGCCTTCAAGATCTATGCCGTCAGAAGAGACCCATTGGTATAAACCAATATTACCCCATCGATATTCAGCCTGTTGGGGGTTTGCTTCGCTCACCCGTTTTACATCATTTAAAGTTAGGGAAGATGTATATAGGTCTGGGAATTCCCTAAAACTCTCTTTTGTAAAGAGTAATTGATTTGATTTTTTAGCTTTAACCAATCTTCCATATCGATGGTGGCTCTCCAACAAGGTCTTTACAATTCCGTTTTTAGCGATCTCTACATACCCGGATGATTTGTCGTTTTCATCAAATACACTACAAATCCAGGGACCATCCTCTGAAATATAATTCTCTTCAGGATCCAGCTTGATGTAACGATAAACTTTTTTTGACGCTCTTCCGTTGGTGATTTTTCTCGGGGGCTTTTTGCCTAACGGATCAAAAGACCAAAGATCATAGCGATCATAAATGATTATGGATTGATCGTTTGTAGTCCATCCCGGACTGGAATAGGACCTTGGATGCATGGGGCGGTCATTTATCTCATTGTAAAAAACCCCAATTTCCGTATCAGTCAGCTGAACGGTTTCCCCTGTGTTGATTGTATGAATGTACCAAGCTGTATCGGTTGACTGATACCAATAGATATATTGTTCACCAGGTGAAAGTCTAACGTTTCCATCTACTTTCTTTTGAATTAAATAGTGTGATCCATCATCAATATTCACTAAATAAACATCTGAATAATTGGATCCTTCCCAAGCAATAAGCTTTTGATAAGGGGTTGGATTTTGTGTAATTGCATAGTGATGACTTAATAGATTGGAAGGCATAGAAATTTCCGGAGTTTCCTCCGGTTGAATTCGAATAATTTCTTTTGTATCAAAATTATAGATGGATCTATAGGAAAGTTTTTTTTGTCTTTCCAGTCGGGATTCTTGTTGAGTATATAGCAGATCATCAGCATAAGACCAAACCTCTACATTGACGATCTCATCTTTCAGGAGCGAGGTATCTTCCAGTATAGGAAAGGGGGCAATTCCGAACATCAGC
>JAHEJC010000361.1 GCA_024639065.1 Lewinellaceae bacterium
TAAAAAACATAAAAATATTAGATTCAATCTCATTTAATGAAGAACAACCTTTGTTCAGCTCCAAACTGCAAGAAAAATGGGAAAAAGATGTGTTGACTCGTTTGTTAGATGCCAAACCATTAGCTGAAAGGATCAATCCTCAGAAATTAAATTATTATATCAAACTCGCCATGAAAGATCATGGAATTAATACGAATTATGATTTTGGAGTTTGGTCGAATGCTAAGAATTCATTTGTGATCATTAATGACTTATTTGTTTTTGAAGAAACAGAAGCAAATATGAGCCCTGGTATTATCAATGAAAGTTTGCAGGATTCAAAGTACGAAGCAAATTTGTTTTCTTCACAATATGTATCAGCACCGGGTAAATTGAAGATTTACTTCCCCAACAGAACCAGAATCGTCTGGTCAGATATCGTTCCTTTTCTGATCGCTTCCATCTTGTTCACCGGATTGATTCTGATGTGTTTCTTTTATACCATCTATGTCATTTTTACACAAAAGAAAATATCAGAAATCAAAACGGATTTTATTAACAATATGACCCACGAGTTCAAAACACCTATTGCAACAATTTCGCTTGCATCCGATTCGATTTTAAGCCCCATGGTCTTGGGTAAAGATGATAAAGTGAAAAAATTTGCCAACTTGATCAAGACTGAAAACAACCGAATGTTGAGCCAGGTAGAAAAAGTCCTGCAAATCGCTCAAATTGATAAAAAGAATTTACAACTTAAGTGGACTCAGGTGAATATTCATGATATTATCCATCAGGCTATTGAACATATCAATCTGAAACTAGCATCCAAGGAAGGATATGCTGAAGCTGAACTTAATGCAACGTCACCAATGATCGAAGGAGATGTTACCCATATTTCTAATATAATCCATAATCTGCTGGATAATGCAAATAAATATTCACCTGATAAACCTATGATTAAAGTGTCAACCAAGGATCGCAAAGGAGGCATTGAGATCATTGTTGAAGATAATGGGATAGGGATGAGTAAAGAAGCACGTAAGCATATATTTGAGAAATTTTACCGGGTTCCAACTGGAAATATTCACGATGTAAAAGGGTTTGGGCTAGGACTTAGTTATGTAAAAGCGCTAGTCGATGCGCACAATGGACAAGTGAATGTTCGCAGTGAATTGGGTAAAGGAAGTAGTTTTATTTTATACTTTCCCATAAAGCGGGCTGCATAAGAAATTTTATTTTTTAACATTCGTTATATGATTTTTAACGAATAGGCGTTATAATATAAATTTGAACATATGGCAACAAATAATCGAATATTACTGGTAGAGGACGATCAGAATTTTGGAGACGTTCTCAAATCTTATTTGGAGATGCATGACTTTGAGATAGATTTGGCAGTGGATGGAATTGATGGCTGGAACAAATTTAGGCAAGGTGAATTTGATCTTTGTATTTTGGATGTTATGATGCCTAAGAAAGATGGATTCACCTTAGGTACAGAAATCAGAGAGAAAGATGCCGAAATGCCCATCATATTTTTGACGGCAAAAACCCTCAAAGATGATGTTCTCAAAGGTTTCCAAATTGGGGCTGATGATTACATTGCTAAACCATTTAACTCTGAAGAGCTATTATATCGGATTCAGGCTATTTTAAAAAGATCCCAAAAACAAGCTGATCCAAGAGAAGAAATCAAAGAATTCAACATAGGTATTTTTCACTTTAATTATCCGTTAAGAATATTGACGAATAATGATGAAAGTGATCAGGTAAAACTATCGCCCAAAGAAGCTGAATTGCTCAGAATGTTTTGCATGTATAAAAATGATATCTTACCTCGGTCGGAAGCACTAGTCAAAATTTGGAAAGAAGATAATTACTTCACTGCACGTAGCATGGATGTTTTCGTTACTAAGTTGAGAAAATACCTAAAAGCAGATGAAAACATTGAAATCGTTAATATTCATGGTAACGGATTTCAGTTGTTAGTGCGTGGTGAAGAAAAAGTTGCGACTGAATAAATTAGCACATCTTATGCAATCTCATCCATAAGCATGGATGCATAAAGAAAGATCTATATAAAGCCAGTATCACTATTGTTACTGGCTTTCTTAGTTGTTGATATTACAAATAGATCTAATATGTAATCAATGCAAAATAGTATATTTGCGGGCTGTAAGGTCTAATTGAATTAAGTATGAAATTTAGATTATTGATCCTCAATGTACTATTATTTGCACAAGTATCTTTTTCACAATCCAATAAAGATCTTTATAACCTACAGATAGATGAATCAGTCGACAGAATGTATGTCGATGGAAATCTCGAAGAAACCAGCTGGAAACAGGCTGAGATGGCTACTGAATTTTGGGAAAAAAGTCCTCGAGACGATCGAAAAGCGAACCTGAATACACAAGTAAAACTTACCTATGATAAGCAGTTTTTATACGTTGCTTTTATTTGTTACGATACTAGTAGTCAGCATATCGTCCAGACACTTAAACGAGATGAAAGTTTTTGGGACAACGATGGGGTTGCTATAGTACTGGATCCTATTAATGAAGCGACCAATGGATTTTTCTTCGCAACCAATACGGCAGGATCACAAAACGAAGCACTGTTGGGTGGTGGTACCGGGGAAGGCCATTATAGTGACGAATGGGATAATAAATGGTTTGTGGAAACCGGCCAATATGATGGATTCTGGGTGGCTGAATTCGGGATACCTTTTAAAACCTTGAGGTACGATTCTAAAAATCAAATTTGGGGTATTAATTTTACCCGGCTGGATTCCAAGCGTAATCAAATGCACGTATGGGCTCAGATACCCAGGCAGTTTTGGCCCATCGATTTGGGTTATGCCGGCCGATTGAATTGGGATAAACCACCACCTAAAACCAAAGGCAATATTTCGATAATTCCTTTTGTGTCTGCAGGGTTCGATCAAGACAATGAAGAAAGTGGAACTATCAATAGTAATTTTTCCGCTGGAGTAGATGCGAAAGTAGCCTTAAGTTCTTCCCTAAATCTTGATTTGACGGTTAATCCGGATTTTTCTCAGGTTGAAGTTGATGAACAAGTAACGAATCTTACCCGATTCAGTATTTTCTTTCCAGAACGTAGAAACTTCTTTCTTGAGAATAGCGACATTTTTTCAGGATTTGGCAACCCATTAATACGCCCTTTTTTCAGTAGAAGAATTGGCCTGAATGAAGATAATGAACCTGTACCTATCCAGTTGGGCGCTAGATTAAGTGGTAACCTGAATGATAATCTTCGAATTGGAATCATGGATGTACATACCGGCAAAAAAGGAGCAGATACAGATGCTCAGAATTATTTTACCGGAGCATTTTCTCAACGACTTTTTAAACGGTCCAAACTTGATGGTATTTTTATTAACAGACAGGGATTTAAGGGGAGTGAAACCATTGATCAGGATTTTGGTCGAAATGCAGGGTTGGAATTTACCTTTCAGAGCCAGGATGGGCTTTGGACAAGTTGGACATCTTATCATTTATCTATGAAACCAGGGATAGATTCAGAAAACACATATGTGAGCTTGGGGGGAGAATATGCTGGCAAAGTGTTCAGTACCACAGTTGACTTGGTTAGTATTGGTACTGATTATTATGCCGATGTGGGATTTGTAAATCGTATCTTTCAATATGATGCTATCAATGAGGTAGATATTCGGCAAGGGTATAAATTTATATTTTGGCCAGGTCGCATCAGTCTGGTACCTAAACAGAAATCAGTTTACCAGGAAATGGAATTCAGGGTAGAGAATTTCATTTTATTTGACCCTGATTACCATAAAACAGAAGCTAACCATGAATTTGTTTATGAAACTGAATTTACCAATAGTAGCAGTGTAGGTATTGGGGTTAGTTATACCAACCTTACCCTGCAATATCCATTTTCTTTCACTGAGGACACACCATTACCTACCGGCCGATATAGCTTTTTAAATTATGGATTGGAATACCAATCCGATGAAAGAAAATTGTTAAACTACGCGATCGGTTTTAAAACGGGTGGTTTTTACAACGGCACTATCCAAAGTGCGGAATTTAACCTAAATTACCGAAGACAACCTTGGGGCCAATTCAGCATGAGCGCGGAATATAATGACATCAAGTTTCCCGATGAATATGGCTCCTCAAAACTGTGGTTAATTGGATCTAAGTTGGAACTATCTTTTTCCAGAAATCTGTTTTGGTCTACGTTCGTCCAATACAATACTCAAGCTGAAAATTTCAATATCAATAGTCGATTCCAGTGGCAGTTTCAGCCACTTTCCTGGATTTATTTAGTTTATACGGATAATTATTTAACCACAGATTGGAGCAGAAAAAACCGAGCGTTAGTCTTTAAGATGAATTACTGGTTTGGCATTTAAGACTTTTCTGTAAGTCAACAAAAACTTAAAAAAATTGCATCCTGATAATTTATGTATTGGTGAAGATGAATTAAATTTGATACACATCTAATCTATTGGTCAATGGAGAAACTATTAGTTCATCAGATCATTTCGGAAGTACGTCGACGCATGGTTGAAGAAAGTATGATGAAATTGCAAGCTTGTGTAGACCAGCTTTCTTTAGAGCAACTATGGTATAGACCCAACGAAAACACTTTGTCTATAGGCAATACGTTATTGCACCTGAATGGGAATGTACGCCAATATATACTTGCAGGACTCGCTGGAGGAAATGATACTCGAGAGCGTTCCAAGGAATTCAATGAACGCTCTATGATTCGGAAGGATGATCTTATGGGCCCATTAAAGGCTACCATCCATGAAGTGGATCAATACCTCGATACAATTGATATAGGCAACCTTACCCAAGTGAGACCAGTACAATGTTTTGATGAAAGTGGCGTTGGTATTCTGATTCACGTCGTAGAACATTTTTCTTATCATGTCGGTCAAGTGGTTTATATAACCAAGATGTTGGAAGATCAAGGCATGGGATTTTACGATGGAATGGATCTAGAGCAAAAGGGTATTAGTGATTAGCTTAAAAGATTGGCGTGATAAATTCATAACTCGGATTCACAATTTATGGTCATTAGTAATTAGGGACTGGATTCGTTTTGAAGATTTATTAAGCATCTCGGCTTCAAGGCTTTCTGACAATGTATTATGGTTTTGGGTTCTTCAGGGGCAGAAGCGAGCGAGATAATTGCCTTCCCTTTTGACCTTTCACCCTTCCCTTTGCCTTTTTCCCTTTCACCTGCACATTTCACCCTTTTTTCTTATTCTCTATATTATTCGTATTATAACATTATGAAAAAGATCATTATCGCAGATGACCATCAGGTATTGTTAGACGGCTTGGAGTCGATGTTAAATGCGGAGGAGGACTTTGAGATCGTGGCAAAGTGTACGAATGGCGCTCAGGTATTGCATAGACTGAAGGAAAATGAGGTAGACATATTACTACTGGATATTAATATGCCGCGCATGAACGGCATTGCAGTTACCGAGCAGATACGAAAAGAATATCCTGAGGTAAAAATCATAGCACTCAGTATGTATAAGCAACCCAGTTATATTAACCGGATGATGAATCTAGGAGCGATGGGATATATTTTGAAAGATGAAGGAAAGGATAGCATCTTGGCCGCATTACAAACAGTGATAAATGGCAAAAAATATCTTAGTAAGAGCGCCAAAGAGGTAATTCGAAACCAAAAATTAAATGCACCCAAATTGCCGGGCATCACCTCTAGAGAGAAGGAGGTTCTTGAATTGCTATCCGATGGATTGACCAGTTCGGAAATTGCGAAAAAATTATTTATCAGTTATCATACGGTTCAATCGCATCGAAAACACCTTTTGCGAAAGTTTAACGTAAAGAATGTATCCGCCCTCTCTTCCATGGCCAAGGATATGGGTATTATTTAAAAACCATCGAATTACTTGGCACGGTTGAATCACTTCTTAGATCTTTAAATTATTTAACACTTAGTTGGTACAACGTAGTTTGTGAACAATTGGTTATTAAGTAATAAGTGATTCGATCATTGGTTAAAAGCCTCTTTTGAGGTTTTCCCTTCGGTAGCAGGGCTGGGTGAATGCTTCAATCTTGATTTTCCTAGTCGCAGTATGAAGCACTGCGTAAATCCCTTTTTAGAGCGATGTATATTTTAAGCGCTTTTCTGCATCTTTAGCCTATGAAAAATAGAATACTAGTTCTTTTGCTATTTTTTGGTTCATTAAACTTATATAGCCAATCCTGGGAAGAATATATGCAAGCGACCTCACGATACCGGATGCAGGGAAATGACAGTTGTTTTATTATAGTTGACAAAGCCATCGAGGTTGCTCCCGATGAAGAAAAAAGATTGTTATCCGAAATTTACAAGGGAGGAACGTACATGCGCTTTACTCGTTGGGATGAAGGGATTGAGCACCTTGAAAATGCTTTAGAAGAGAATTCTTCCTATTTATCGAATGTTTTAACTGCTAGAGCCTATAATGCACTTGCAATCCTTAATGAAGGAAAACAGGATTATGAAGAGCATGTTCGAAATGCCCAATTGGCCCTTGATTTTGGATTGAAAGCTATAGACACTGTTCAATTGATCGATGCGTATGTTAGTCTACTGAGGGCTTCTCATCATTTGGATGACCAAACAAGAGCAAATGAATACGGGATGATTGCTATGGAACATGCCTTGGTGTTCAAAGATAAAATCAAACTGTATAAAGTAGCTCATAATCTCTTCTCGCCCAATATCGATGTAATTGATCAGGAGCCAATCGACTCATACTTGATCCGATTCATTGAACGTACCAAACCCAGAGAGATACCTCAAGATGGTTTTCATACCGGATTCCAATTCCTTAA
>JAHEJC010000362.1 GCA_024639065.1 Lewinellaceae bacterium
ACTTATCTCTTCGGGGACCACACTTTTCCTTTTTTCTTCTCTTATATCAGCCATCTTTTGACGTTCTTTTTCAATTCGCTCGTCAATTTCTACTTTTTTATCGTTGGGTATGAAAGAAGTCTCTAGTTGATCCATATCATCAGGTATATTTAACAAAAGCGTTTCACTTCCTTCCAGGCCATATTCAATAATAATATCATTTTCATTTGCAGCTCCAGTTATAATTTCTTGTTTTATTACCGTTTTTCCACTTTTTACTAATACATAAGTAAGGCTATCCCGGTGCACACATTCTAGCGGTACATACATTTTTTGTTCATATTCTTCAGTAAGAATGTCCGCACCTGCGGTCATGGCGGGTCTAAGCAAAGAATCATGGACCTCTACTTGCACTACCACTTCAAAAACTTTCGAATCATAATTACGCATATTTTCTCCAATATTGGCCACTTTAATGATATGTCCGGTATATTCATTATCGGGGAAAGCATCTACTTTCAAAATAACATCCAGACCTATAGATATTTTGTTGATGTCCACCTCATTGACATATGCTTGACAAATCATATCGGTCAGATCAGGTAATTCAGCTACGACCGGATCCCAAGGTCGTACTTGTGCACCCACTCCTTGTCTTTCTCCATTCCAACTTCTTTTGTAAATAACCATTCCATCAGTGGGTGCCATGATCCTGAAATCGCGCTGCAAATCAGTAAGCCGCTTCATCTTTATCTGCTGTTGTCTCAGTGAAGCAGTAATCTCCCTTACCTTCGCATTATTTTTTTCCTTGGTCAATCGAAGATTACTGGTTTTTTGACTAAAATCTCGTTTTGATTTTTCCAGGTCAATTTCATTTTGCCTAATAATTGATTTGGGTTCGTACTTATTGAGTTCCTTCAGTAACTCTTTTTCTTCAATACTAAATTCAATGTTTTGAATCTCATCTGAAAGATTTCTCATTTCGATAGTTGTATCAATCAGGGCTTGCTCCATCTGGGTATTAATCTTATCCACTTCCGCTTGCACTTCGCTGATCTTGGTGGCTATTTCAGTCTGATCCAATTGAGCAACGAACTGGCCCGTTTTTACAATACTCCCTTCCGGTATAATATTGGAAATAGTGGTTTGATAGATGCCTACGGATTGCATAATACTGGATGGTGCTGAAATCTTTTTTGAATTTTTAGCTTTTATCT
Organism: Lewinellaceae bacterium; assembly: GCA_024639065.1. Classification (GTDB taxonomy): domain Bacteria; phylum Bacteroidota; class Bacteroidia; order Chitinophagales; family Saprospiraceae; genus JAHEJC01. The sequence goes on from JAHEJC010000362.1 coordinate 1,197, forward strand.
CACCGGTAGCCATGACATTTACTTTAAAAACCCCTTTTTGAGGTACGGTATAAACATCCGTTACCTGGTCCGCTTTTCCTCCTCCAGAGATAGCGTACCAAGCGATCAATGCTCCCAGGATGAGTACAGCAGGTATGATGTACTTTAAATTTTTCATATTGATATAGTATTGTAAATGTGATTATTAAGATGTGCAAGCAGGGGTGTTTTCATAATTATTCCATCAGGTTTTACTAGTATGATGAAAATTAAATATAAAAAGTTGCATTAGAAGACCATTAACGACTCATTAACTATTATTTATTAATAAAAACGAATGAACACCAGGGTCTATTCTAATTAATAAGCTTTTTGCATTCAAAATTGGAAGAAAAAATAGTTCGGATGGAATAGGGGTATGGTGAAGATTAGACCATCTTATAGATGTAATTATGAAAGTAATTGATAAAATACTAAATCTAAAACAATGAAAAAATTTTCATCTATTTTATTAGGATTGATTTTTATGCTGGTTTCCATATCTGTGGAGGGTCAAGAAGAGACGCTGTTTGACCGTGGCTCTTCGGTAGGTGGTTTCATGGGTATTATCACCGAAATAGGTAGTATCGATGGAGAAACCAGATCTTCTATTGGTGGAGGCATTGGATTGGTTATCGACAATATGTTTTTAGGTGCTTATGGCATAGGTAGTGCAGACTATGAAAGGTGGATTCAGGGAGATAATTCTTATATTGATATTGCCCACGGTGGCCTGTGGTTGGGCTATAATTACAAAACCTATAAGCTTTATCATCTTTATTCTTCCGTCAAACTTGGTTGGGGTGCTGTAGGTATTGATACCGACCGGGATATCTTTAGGAATGGAGATGTCGATGGTATTTTCGTGGTCACTCCTGAGGTAGGGGTAGAACTGAACATAGCCAGATGGTTTAGACTGGCTGGTACATTAGGCTATCGAATAGTTGATGGGGTAGAATCCGATGGATTTACCAATAGTGATTTTAGTGGGGTTAATATGGGCATTACCCTGCGTTTCGGTTGGTTTGGAAGAAAGCGGGGAGATTATTGACTTTAGGCGCTAAGGCCTAAAGCGGTGCCCTCGAAGCCCCCGGACAACTTGACGATTAACAATAGACGTTGCCCATTGCTGTTCACAAAACCCTTTTTAGATTAAAATTTATTCATCGAATCATCCCTGAAAGGGTGCAACGATTTAGTATAGGTGAAACTCTTTACTTGGATTTAACTATTCGGTGACAATCTTTTATCCAAAGAATACCCATATAACAAACATCAAATTAAGATCGATGGGTACAATGGATATAAAACCGCAAGCTAATTGTTGACTATTTGAGATAACGGCATAAAAAAGTTGTAAGCATCAGATTTTATCTACTAGAAATAGTACCGCTTGAAAGCTTCCATCGCCTCATATTCTGCTAAGCCTAGCTGGTCATAAATTTTAGAGGTAGCGCGATTGCGTTCTTCCGCCCGTTGCCAAAATTCCCGGATATCGTTGCCAGGAAATAAAGGTCGGTCTTTTTGGGATTGATGTTTGAAAATAGCCCTTCGCTTTCTCAAGAGTTCCTCCGGACTGATCGGCACAGCCATATCAATGTCTTCTATTGCCCATTCCTGCCATGCGCCCCGGTATAACCAAAGCCAACAATCTTTAGCCCAACTTTCATTGGCTACAGCTTTCAGTGAATCGGTAACTGCTTGTAAACATACTCGATGCGTTCCATGCGGATCGGATAAATCACCGGCAGCATAAACCTGGTGGGGTTTTACTTTCTTGAGTAGGTCAACGGTGATCTGGATATCTTCAGGACCAATAGGCATCTTCTTAACCAGTCCGGTCTCATAAAAAGGTAAATTTAAAAAGTGAATCTGGTCATCTTGAAGACCAACATAGCGCGCACCTGCTTTAGCTTCACCTCTACGAATCAATCCTTTGAGCATCCTTACTTCATCCGAATCAATCTGGCCAGGTTTTTTGTTTTGAATTTGTGAGGTAACGGCCTTAAAAATTTCTTCAGCTCGATCTCCCTGCAGTCCAAAATCATCACAATAGTCAATTACAAAATCAGCAAATCGGATTACATCGTCATCAAAAACGGCTATGTTACCTGAAGTCTGATAGGCTACATGCACTTCATGACCCTGATCGTGCAGGCGTATAAACGTGCCACCCATGGAGATCACATCATCATCCGGATGTGGGCTAAATATGATCACTCGCTTTTTAGCTGGTTCCGCCCGCTCTGGTCGATTGGTATCGTCACTGTTCGGCTTTCCACCCGGCCAGCCGGTAATGGTATGTTGAAGTTTATTAAAAATATTAATATTGATGTTGTAAGCAGAATCGAATTCAGTAATTATATCACCCATACCATTATCACCATAATCTCGGTTGGTCAGTTTTAGAATTGGCTTTTGCAATTTTTGTGAAAGCAGAATGACTGCTTTTTTGATCAACGGTTTATCCCAGTCACACTCTCCTACTAACCATGGTGTATTGATCCGGGTAAGTTGTGCGCTTGAGCCTGTATCTAAAAACACTTGGGTGTTAGGGTGATTCTGTAAAAAGGTTGCAGGGATAGAATCTGAAACAGGTCCTTCTACTGCACTACGGATAATGTGTGCTTTGCCTTCACCCCATGCCATCAGAATGACTTGTTTGGCTTCCATTATCGTACCCACACCCATGGTGATGGCCTTCCTGGGTACATTCTCTTCTCCAAAGAAGTCACTAGCTGCATCCAAAATAGTTAGGTAATCCAAGGAAATCAAACGGGTCTTAGAATTGATACCTGAACCCGGCTCATTAAAGCCAATATGACCCGTACGACCTATTCCCAATATTTGTAAATCCAAACCTCCCGCTTCTTTGATCTTTTCTTCATATCCCATGCAATAATTGAATACATCTTCCCGATCCAAGGTACCATCCGGGATATGGATATTCTCAGGATCTATATCGACATGATCAAAAAGATATTCATGCATAAAGCGGACATAGCTTTGCAAGGCGTCCGGATCCATCGGATAATATTCATCCAGATTGAAGGTAACCACGTTTTTGAAACTCAACCCTTCTTCTTTATGCATTCGTACCAATTCGTCGTATAAGGAGATAGGTGATGATCCAGTCGCCAAACCTAATACACAAGATTGATTTTGTTTAGCTCTAGATTCAATCAATTCAGCTATTTCTTGAGCAACGGCTATGCAAGCTAAATCTGTATCTTCAAAAATTCTGGTTTTTAAGCGTTCAAACCGAGTTTGTCGACTATTTGGAGGCATTTTGGTCATGTTCTATTTTTTCTCTTACGATTCTTAAATAAAGAATAAAGGTAAAAAATGTTGATACAAAGATTTATCTTAAGTCTGAATATAATATTGTTAAAAAATAGCGTACCAAACTGATTAAAAATCCAAATACCCGATTTGTCAAAATTACTGCAAAAGGTATTTATCTGACTTCCATAGATGTGGTACCATGGGAGCAGACCAACCTTCCAAAAAATGCCTTCCAACTAAAACAATCGGTGGCTGTAATCTGGCAAGCACTGGTGACTACGCTAGATATGCATCAAATATCTCTACAAATTATTGATTATGAAAGCAATAACCTGGACCGCTTTAGATTACAGAAAATGAAAAGAGCAGTAACGCACATCCATCTAGAGTTGATGGATTGGCCCTCTTTTGAAAAAATGCTTTCCGTATACCAGGTTAATGAGTTGAAGCCTTATTTCTTATCACAGGAAACTACACCTGATGAAATTTCCTGGAACCGAATTCCTGAAATAAAAAAATCAGTGCAATTGCAATTGACCGAAAAGGTGGTTCAGGAAAAAATCAAACATTCTATTCCATTTGAAGAACTAGATTACCATGCGGGTTACATTTGTTTTTCATACCACTATCCGGAGCTGGATGAAAAATTAGAAATCAAAATCCATAACCCTTGGATTTATCCATCTATGCAATTAGTTAAGTATTACTTTCCTAAAGTTTTCAAAAAGAAAAATGCCGAGATAACCATTCTATTAAAAATTCAAAAAGGGCAAGTAATAGATTACGAGGCTTCTTGCGATGACCTGGATAAAATTAATAACCAATCAATGGAGGTAATCAAAGACATCCGGATCGGTGAAATCAGTGAACCATTTGAGTATCAATCTCCATTGCACATTTATAATGATCAAACTATTTGGGATTTAATCGACCGGGATCTAAATAATGCCAGTCCAGATCCAATTCAGATTGAAGATATCTTACACTATTGGTTAGAGAAAAAAGAAGTTCGAAATAAAAAACAGCTGGCCTATCTGTCCGGTCATCTTCAATCCCCACAGGAAAAAATTCATATTACGCTCAACCCTGATTTCGGTTTTCTATTTGTGATTAATGGCGATCAAATGAAACATTTTTGCTGGGAACTTCTGGATTCCAATGCATCCTATCTTTGGAGCTTCGACAAAAAAGCGTTTTCAACTTCTGACTGTCTTTATCAGCTTACTCAAATTATCGGCGTTATTAAGACTCGAGGAAGGAATTTTTACCGTCAGGAAATGAAGATTAATCCATCACCAGATTATATGTTTTGCGCCATCCATCATGAACCAGATGATATCAACAGAATTGATGGATTTAGGAGCTGGAAAGAACGACTGGAAGCAAAGTTGATTTAAATAAGTCGACTTTATCCTCAGGAATTATTATTTATCGGCAATTGGCTAACTATTCAATCCCCAAAAGCTCTACCTCAAAAACAATCACACTGAAAGGAGGTATTTTGTCGCCTGCTCCGCGATCACCATAAGCCAGGTCTTGAGGGATAAACATTTTATATTTCGATCCTACCGACATCAATTGCAATCCTTCGGTCCAGCCCGTAATTAATTGACCCACTCCAAAAGTAACTGGCTCCCCTCTATCTACGCTACTATCAAAAACACTCCCATCGGACAGCATACCATGGTAATGTACTTTTACCTGATCTGTAGCTGTTGGCTTTGGGCCTTCTCCTTCTTGAATTACTTCATATTGCAAACCACTTTCAGTAGTGACTACTTCAGGTCTTTTGCCGTTCTCAGCTAAAAAAGATTCGCCAGCTATTCTAATCTCTTCGAATAGAAGTGCCTGTCGGGCGGTCATAAACGTGCTAAAATATTGGTTGCACTTCTCCGGGGTATACTTCGTTTCTTGCCCTGTCAAAACGTCCTTCAGACCTTGTGCGAGGGCTTCTATATCCAGGTTTTCGATTTTTTGGGATTCCACATTCTTAGCCATTAATACCCCTAAACTGTAGCTGATATCCTCCATTGTCGGATTCAAGGTGTCTTGCGCACGGGCAGATAGACAAAAAAATGAGATGCAAAATATGATTATGGCAAATTGTTTCATTTAATTCGATTTAGTGAACGAAAGTAGTATAACGCGAGATTTTTTAAAATAATTCTTTATTAAAATGATAAGTTAGTATTTTTTGAGACTTGATCCTTGGTACAATCTGATTTTCATCACCTCATTAAAATAAACTAGCTACTTCTTAAACTATATTGTAGTATCAAAAAAATAGACATTTATGCAATTCAATTGC
>JAHEJC010000047.1 GCA_024639065.1 Lewinellaceae bacterium
ATCGGGTGCACGAAAACCGTCAAACGTTCCTGCATTCATATCGATTTCCTTAAACGTATAAATGAATTCGCGATCACCATCATCAATAATTATTTTATAAGGGAATTGAAAACCAGAAACATCACGCCAATCGTGAAAAGTAGAAATGATAGGGGGCGCATCTAGTCTGATAATTTCTATGGCCAACGGGTGTTGATCAGGCTGGTAATACAGTTTGAAGGGTGTTTCTTTATGAAGGCTGGTCGTCGAAAAACATCTTATACCATAAAAAGTTGCTGTATCTGGTTTAGTTGCATATGGATGAATCCGGTCAAAAAAAAGTAGTTGAGCATGAAATTGATGACCAAGAACAAACCCTTCCACGAAAGCAGGAGCTTCTTTCTCTTCGTGTCCATCATAAGTCCAAAAATATTTTCCTTCAATTCCTTGAGTTATCATTCGATCCGGGTATTTAATTTTAAAAACTGCTCGTTGAGGATTGTGGAATAGAGTTTCCGTAGAATACTGTGAGCCATCCGACACGGTGACTTTAGCTGTGGTGTTTAGTGTATGAATGGTAGTCCGCTTATCATGAGGATCAATTATCTCTGACCATGGAAGAGATGGTTCTTGCGCTGTTGCAAAAAGTGAACTGATGAAAAGAATTAAAAAATGTTGAAACCAGGTTCGGTAATGCTCCATTTTATGTTGCTCAAAGAATCGAAGTCAATAACTTCAATTAACAAAAATATTCATTATTCATCAAGAAAAATACGTTTTCATTGGCTGGAAATAATGATTATCCCAACCTTGCTCGTAATGCCCTCCACTTTCAGGTAAATTTGAATGAATTAGCGTTATTTCAGTTTGCCCGCCAGTTTCTTCCAGCAATATTTCAATGTGGGAATCGGCTTCATGCGGTAAAAACTGCGAAGTTCGCCAAGCTTGCAGAATCCTTCTGTTTGGCTCCAACTCAAGATTCTTACCTTCTATATAGCCATCCCAGGCTGTAAAGCGATCTCCAATTACATTGGTTATCTCTGCTGCTCCTCCGGTCATTTTGGTATGTCCTTCGCTGCTTAACCAGTGATTGTAAATTTCTTTAGCGCTTGCCTTAATTTTGACCTTTACGGTGAATTTCATTTTTCAAGTTTTAAGTTTATCTATTTTATGATAACGATTAAAGGGTTGAATCATCAATATACAATCTAATTTTCTATCAAATGATGTATTCCCATTTCCATTGGTTATGAGACTTTGATGCTTTACCCAAGCACAAGCATTGGTAGGGATGCTAATAGTGTAGCACTGGTCTGAGTGAATTTTCGTCTTTTAATAATCGTGGGATTAAGATTAACATTGGACCACTCTAAATGGCTATGGTTAACTATGAATTTACCTAATTAATTGAGAAAATTCATTGTTCTTATGACGATCTATTACAGTTACCAATAGGGATAAGCGAGTGGTAAACCATAGTTGACTTGTTTTGTGACTTAGCCGTAACACAGATTTATTCTCCATCAATTCCAAGTTGTTGAAATAAAGAAATCTGATCAGTTATTACCCAGTGATCTATAATCCTACCATTATTTAAGGTATAACCAATAGCTAAAGGAAATTCAACATATTGATAAGTAGGCGGATTACCATTGATGGTTCCTTGCTGTAGGCCATGGCATCTTGCTCTCACAAATACCCTGGCTTCTTCTGCGGTAATTTCATCCACCAAAATTGAAAAGCAGGGTATGAGTGAGTCCATGTAAAGAAGGTGTTTAATAAGCTGTGGATCGTTGGTATAGGTTGAAAGCATTGCTTCCGTTTTTCTTATACCACTGATGTATTGATAGAATTTTAATACACACTCCTTATTTTTATTGATATTTTTCACGGTTTAATTCGTAACCTATTGATTATCCTTGATCTTAATACTTCAGGTACCCATCATGGAAAACGATAAATCCCCCCTGAGTTAAAGAGGCTTCTCCATAATAAGGTAGTACGCCTTCTTTCACGCCTGAGAACCTGCCTGAGCCACTAGTGATGTACATATTGCCGGAGAAAGTGACAACCGAGGTAGGGTCTCCATAACCTTCACCGTCATAAGTCCCAAATAATTGATCTCCATTAGCTGCGGTGAAGGTGACCAACTCACTATAAAGGATTTGTGGATCTCCGGAACCAGGGGCAGCTTGAATACCTATCTGCACAGCTTCCCATGAACTCTTGCCCAGGTGTGTTGCACTTCCTTCAGCTGTGATAAACAGCGTTAATATTGGATATTCGAAACTGACAAATTGAGGATCGGTAATGTACCTACCTTTAAAAGGGACGACTGCTTTCTTGTTGTTTCGAATCATTACTTGCTCATCCTTTTGAATAGGCGTAATGGCTTCATCTTTTGCACAGGATGTAAAGATAATTGCTACTCCCAGCAAGAGAAAGGTCAAAAAAATTGAAAGTGTTTTCATAATAATGACAATTTTTAATATTAGTAATTAGAAAGAGGTATTACCTTTTTCTTTATAAATTTCAATTGCTCCAAAATTGAAGCAATTGAATGTGTATAATATATCGAAATGGATCGTGATAGGGTTAGCCCAAACGTTTCAAATGATTGGCCATTATGTTTCAAAGCATCTATTTATTGATTCCAAAAACTCAAAACCGAATCTGTCAATATCTCAAATCCTAAGACTTCTTTTGGCTATTGGTCAAGATAAGTTAAATATCCATCGTGGATAACCGCAAATCCTCCTCCTTCTCCCGATTCACCATAATAGGGGAGCTCTCCGGATGCGCCTAGAAATCTGCCAGTACCACTGGTAATATACATGGTTCCTGAAAAAGTAGAACCAACACCTACTTCCCAATATGCCTCACCAACATAGTTACCAAATAATTGATCTCCATTGGCCGCGGTGAAGGTAATTAAGTCGCTATATAAGTACGTAGGATCTGCGGAATTAGGATTAGGAAGGAAGACCATTTGAACTGCTTCCCATGAACTCTTCCCCAGATGCGTGGCATTTCCTTCTGCCGTAATGTTCATCGTTACCAAAGGTGGAATAATACTTTCAATTTGAACTTGCGTGACATATTCCCCCTTAAAAGGAACAACAGCTTTTCCTTTGTTTCTTAGCATTAATTGCGCTTCTTTTTGAACAGGTGTGAAGACTTCATCTTTGGCGCAGGATGTAAGTATAATAGCATACCCCAGTAGTAGTACAGCAAATAGAATTAATCTTGTTTTCATGATAATAATTATTTTAATTTTAAGTAATCGGAAGACAGCAACGCCACTTCCATTTAATTCCAATTAATTCTGATTGAAGTAATTGAATGGGTATAATGTAGGATTTTGAAAGTTGAAAGTGTTAGCCAATAAGTTTCAATAATTGGCCAATATGTTGAAAACTATGTAATATGTGGAAAGTGCTTTTGTTACTTTTATCAACATTACTTTCAAGTGAGGATTTTAAGAGATAGCTTCTTTCTTTGCTATACCTAATTGTTCAAGCAATTCCACTTGATCAGCAATCGTCCAAAAATCTACGATTTTATCATTTTGGATGGTATAACAAATGGCAAACGGGATCTCCACTTCTTTGAAGGTGGGTGGAATTCCATCTACTTCACCAGTATGTTTTGCAAATAAACGAGCTTTGACAAAAACTTTACTGCCTTCTGCGATTATTTCTTCAGTAACAAGTTTTCCATCTGGAAAGATCTTATCAAAATAAAAAATATGATCGATCAATTTTTGATCGGTCACATATTTTCTAACGAGTGATTCTGTTTTTTTAACTCCATACAATGCACTGTGATATCTAAGGTAAAATGCCTTATTATGTGCTGACTGGTTCATCGTATTTTGATTTTTACTTTTCATTGGTTGGAGATTCTTCTGATTGCAGCATTAGAAGATTGCGTCTTTTTTGGCAACACCCAATTGTTCCAGCAATTCCGTATTATCACCGATGGCCCAAAAATCCACTATCTTGTCATTATGGATGGTATAACAAACGGCAAACGGGACTTCAACTTCTTTGTTAGTAGGCGGAATTCCATCGACCTCACCTGAATGTTTGGCTAATAATCTGACTTTAGCAAATACCTTATCACCCTCTGTTATTAGCTCATCAACCACCAGGTTATAATTCGGAAAGATTTTGTCAAAATATAAAATATGATCGATCAATCTCTGGTCCGTTATAAATTTTTTTAGCAATGGTTCTGTTTTTTCTACGCCATACATTGCGCTGTAATATTTTAGGAAAAATGCTTTATTATGGTCTGATTGATTCATATATCTTTTAATTTTAGGTTACTAATCTTTCAGGTTGTCCTTACATTGGTGACGATAAAATGAAGGTTTGAATCCGAATTGCTTTTTGAAGGCCCTGGTGAAATGACTTTGATCTGTATATCCCACTTCAAATGCAATATCACCAATAGTAAAATTCGTATTTTCTAAATCATCTTTAGCTTTCATTAACCTGGTATAACGGATATAGGTTGCAGGCGATCGTCTTACCAGTAGTTTTAATTTTCTATAAACTTGGGATCGGCTTAGTCCCAATTCTATGCTAAGGCTATTGGCATCAAATAGAGGGTTATCTAAATTTTTTAGGATGATTTTATTGACGAGTTCCACAAATTTTCCATCTTCCAGACTCATTCTTATGGCATCCTCATGTAGGTTTTTGAAGGTGGTATAATGACTTTTAAGATTTTCACGTAGGGTTTGGAAGAAAGGCTGTCTGTGTTGAACCCGTTTTTCTACAGCGCTGGATTCTTGTTGCTGTTGAATCTCTGTGCATATCTCTTGGGGCAGCATCAAATCGATATTTATTCCTTCTTTATCAAGATCGACCTGAGTGTTTAGGTCTAATCCTTCATAAAGAATGGTTGCTTTCGGATTGAAAGAATTAGTACATTTTATAGAATAAAAGGACTTTTGGTTTTCATTTTCTTGATTATTCTGGCGAATAACTACCTCACTTTTTGGTTCTAGCTGATTTATGATTCTAGTCAGTAATAGAATAAATTCGGTGAAGTGTGTAAAACCAAATTCTTCAATCAAATCATCATAAGTACATAACTCAAAAGTCAGCATTACATTCTTCTCACTGGCTAGTAACTCCAGAGAATGTATATGCCCTCGCAGCATTTTTACTGGAATAGTTTTGTGTTGATAGACCATGCCATCGTAAATGTATCTTCTCTAAGGCAATAAGAAAATGATCGTGGTCAGTGTGGAGGTTGACTTACCTACAGAATTAAAATTGATTTCAACAAAGTAGTTCTTCTGGATCACTAGGACTTTTGTTAGAGCTTATTGCATGTTGTCTATAATATCCTATCTTCCGACTACAAACAGCCTACCCATAGCATTCTACCCCTTTTTCAAAAAAACTATTGCCTTGATTGTTTCTTAGATAGCGATAAAAGGCGGATCAATTATGATCCTAAATCATTTGTCTCCCTTATTTAATTCATACTTATTTGAATGTACTAAACACATTTTTGTGCCATTAAAAATGAATTTGACGCAAAATTGTCTTGAGACAAAGAATAAAATTGCGATTTTCGGATTTAAATATTGATTAAATAAATATCACGACATACTGGATGAGTGAAACAGAAACAATTATTAAGGAGGAGGTCACCATAAAATTTGCCGGTGACTCTGGTGATGGAATGCAATTGACCGGAAAACTCTTTACGGAAAATACTGCATTAGCAGGAAATGATTTAGCCACCTTCCCAGATTTTCCTTCAGAGATTAGAGCTCCAACAGGAACTGTTTGGGGGGTGTCTGGCTTCCAGGTTCATTTTGGTTCAAGGAAAATTAATACGCCCGGTGATCAATATGATGTGTTAGTAGCCATGAATGCAGCGGCATTTAAGAGTAATCTTTCCATGGTCAAAAGAATTGGTGCCACCATAATCATCAATACGGATGGCTTTGATAGTAGAAATTTAAGGCTCGCTGAATATGAAAATGCAGATAGTCCTTTTGCGCATATACCATTAGAAGGTTATGAATTGCTTAAAATTCCAGTCACCAAATTGACCAAAGAAGCACTCGCAGATTCTACATTAGGCAGAAAGGATCAGGAGCGGTGTAAAAATATGTTTGTTTTGGGTTATCTTTTATGGAAATACAATCGCAGGCTGGATAACTCCATCTTGTTCTTAGAAGAGAAGTTTAAGCATAAACCCGATCTTCTGGTAGCCAATCGGAAGGTATTGAAAGCAGGGTTCTATTTTGGGGAAACCAATGAATCTTTTACGAGCAGATACCAAGTAGATGAAGCTGATTTACCCCAGGGAAGATATCGGGGAATAACCGGCACTGAATCGCTGGTATTTGGATTAGTCACAGCAAGTCATAAAAGTAAACTACCCCTTTATTATGCCAGTTATCCGATAACGCCTGCTTCAGACATTTTACATAACCTGGTGGCATTGGAAGATTATGGGGTTAAAACGTTTCAGGCAGAAGACGAAATTGCAGCTATCTGTTCAGCTATCGGGGCGGCTTATGGAGGGAGTCTGGGTATTACTGGCACTTCCGGGCCAGGATTAGCACTTAAGACTGAAGCTATGGGACTGGCAGCCATGCTTGAGTTACCTTTGGTTATACTTAACATTCAGAGAGGAGGTCCTTCCACCGGCCTGCCTACCAAAACAGAACAAGCGGATTTATTAATGGCGCTTTATGGAAGAAATGGCGAATGCCCGATACCGGTCTTGGCGGTACCCAATCCGTCAGAAGCTTTTTATATAGCTTATGAAGCCTGTAAGATTGCAGTGGAGCACATGACGCCAGTAATCGTACTTAGTGATGGTTATATCAATAATGGAGCAGTCCCCTGGAAAATTCCGAATCCGGATGAATTACCACCGATTCAGGTAAAATTTGCTGTTGCTCCTGAAAATGGTATTGATTACTTGCCTTATAAACGAGATGTAAATGGCGTTCGGCCATGGGCCATTCCCGGCACCCCAGGGCTTATGCATCAGATTGGTGGTCTGGAAAAAGAAGATGGAACCGGGAGCGTATCTTACGATCCTGATAATCATCAGCTCATGGTTAAGGCGAGACAAGCTAAAGTAGATACAATTGCAGATTTTGTGCCTGATCAAAAAATTGAATCAGGACCGGAATCAGGTGATGTCCTGGTCTTAGGATGGGGGTCTACTCACGGAGTAATTGAGTCCGCGGTTCAACAATTACTTTCAGAAGGTCATAAAATAGCCCATGCTCATTTACGACACATCGCACCTTTACCCAATAAGTTAGGCACGATTCTGAATGCTTATAAAAAAGTGATTATTCCCGAGGTAAACAACGGACAGCTCGTCAAGATTATCAAAGATAAATTTCTACTACCAGTCATCCCATTTAGTCAAATTAAAGGAATGCCGATTTTTAAGGATGAATTAGTTTCTTTTATAACCAAACATTTATCCTAATGGCCGAAGCAAATCAACCACTAGAAAAAGCACCGCTTAGGTCCAAAGATTATGCTTCATCACAAATGGTTCGATGGTGTCCTGGGTGTGGTGACTATGCCATTCTTAGTCAGTTTCAATCCGCCTTAGCAATACTGGAAATTCCCAAAGAAAAAGTAGCTATTATTTCTGGCATAGGATGTAGTTCCAGATTCCCTTATTATATGAATACATACGGTGTTCATTCTATTCACGGCAGGGCAACTGCCTTCGCAACCGGATTGAGATTGACCAGACCAGATTTAAGTATTTGGGTAGTAACCGGTGACGGTGATGGACTAGCCATCGGGGGAAATCATATGCTGCATCTATTGCGGCGTAATTTGGACATCAATGTCCTGCTTTTCAATAATCAGATTTACGGCCTGACCAAAGGTCAATACTCTCCAACTTCACAACCGGGTTTGAAAACGAAAACCTCACCTTCCGGGTTGTCCGACTATCCTTTAAATCCCCTTGCATTTGCGCTTGGTGCTGGTGCCAGTTTTGTTGCACGGGGTATAGACCGGGATAGCAAACATTTAAGAAATTTGATTATTGCAAGTCATCAACATAAAGGGACTGCTTTTTTAGAAATTTATCAGAACTGTAATATTTTTAATGATGGTGCATTTTCCTTGTTTACAGGAAAAGAGACCAAATTAGATCATACAATTTTATTGGAAAGTGGACAACCATTGATTTTTGGATCTGAAAAACAATACGGAATTCTTTTAGATGGCCATCTACCCAAGCGTGTAGATTTGAATAATCGACAGTATTCTATTGATGATTTGTGGATACACGATGAAAAGGATATCTATAAAGCTCAAATCCTAGCTCGCTTCTTTGATGCACCTGGAGAGATGACGGACACTTCCTTTCCCCGGCCTTTTGGAATCATCTATCAAGAGGCGAAACCTTGCTACCAAGACTTGCAGGAATTTCATTCAAAGGAAACCATGGAATCTCAATCCGAAAAGGACATTCAAGAACTGCTAAAAGGAAAGTCGTCTTGGATTGTAGAATGATTCCTAAATATTATTAGGCATTACTTCCTAAATCATTCAACAAATTCCTTAGTAGCCTGGAGCCTGAGCTTTTCGCAAACAATATTTGCATTGTTTCTATTACAGGTTTAACAAAAATAGGCTGTTAAATTTCTTCGTTTCAACGAATATTAATCTGGATAAAAATGAGTGATAACCTTATGGTGGTCGTGAGCTTAACAGTTATTTAGCACATACTATTTTTTAATGAACTTGATTGACCTTCTATTGCCGATGGTCAAAATATATAATCCTGCTGGCATATTTTGAAGAGAGATCTTCAGATTTTCAGGAACGTTTTGGCGTAACCACAATTTTCCAAATATATCCATAATTTGGATTTCCTGATCAGGGAAACTGACTGATTCAATTTTTAAATATGCTGATGCCGGATTTGGATGAAATTTTATGATGTCTTGCTTACTGGTCAAAGTATTACTAGTAGTGACTTCCGTAGTTAATGTCAATCGATAAGATTCTAAGGTTAGGTCTGGGGCATCGAGATGGGTTATCTCAACATGATAGACTCCAGTATCACGGATCGTAAAATTATTGAAAGCCAAAAGGCCTATTGTATCTGACTTCCAGTTAGCCCCATTCTTAAAAAAGCGGAAAGTTTTATTTTCTATGGCAGTGTCAATTAGGAATCTATGGCTAAAATTAGTACCCACTGGACAAACAGGGAGGTGTCTCTTATCCCCAGTAGCATCAACCCCATACCAAGTGTTCATCGGTTGGCTGAAGTCCCATTGATTGGTCCAGTTTTCTCCATCCATATCCTGAAATTGTATCAGCGTTAGGGAATCATTTTGAGTAAAAGCAAAAAGAGGGACAGCGATAATATACAAGAGCATTCGTGACCTCATTTAACTTGATTAAAGGTTATCAGGGTCAATTATTTGAGTATTAGATTTTGAATCATTGGTTTTCTTCGAATTTAAGTTGCGAAAATATGATGAATGACCCCTCGCCAGTATGAAGCAATTGATTTCCTTATTTTCTGGCAAATCAATTTTGACTATATTTATTTAAATACTATAAGCAATTACAAAAGACAAATTAGATATGGTTAGTAATTCAAAGTTACGATTCGTGAAAGTCAAGGTCCTTTTAGTTCTGTTTTTAACGTTCCCGCTATTACTTCAAGCTCAAGACCAATATGAATTTCAATCCGATTTCACGATTGAGGAATTTGCTCAGCGTCGAGGACAAGTATATGATGCAATAGGGGAGAATGCTTTGGCAATTTTACAAGGTGCTTCCGACGTGAATGGGTTTGATGTGTTTAGGCAAAGCAACTCCTTTTATTATTTGACCGGATTTGAAGCGGCCCATGCTTATTTAGTTATGAATGGAAGAAATCGCCAGGCCACCTTGTACGTGCAACATCGCAATCCGGGTCGCGAACGCAGTGAAGGTAAAACGTTGTCAGCGGAAGATGCCGATCTAATAATGGAGCTTACCGGTCTTGAGGCTGTCAAGCCAATCGAAGAGATGTCCAGAAATTGGGTTTATGGTGGATTAGTCCGTCCTCCTCATCCGGTTATTTATACGCCATTTAGTCCAGCTGAAACCGGTACCGATAGCCGAGATGAGTTGTTGCGCTATCAGTCCAGCATCTCCAATGATCCCTGGGATGGAAGACCGTCTCGTGAAGGTCACTTCATCAACCTGGTTAAGACTCGTTATCCTCAATTTGAGATAAAGGACTTGTCGCCTATATTGGATAAAATGCGCAATATAAAAAGCGAATCTGAGATTGCCCTGATCCGGAGAGCCTCTCAGTTGGCCGGATTGGGATTGATGGAGGCGATGCGTTGCAGCAATCCAGGCGTCTACGAATATCAGATAGAAGCCTGTGCCCGATACGTTCATCAAATCAATGATGGACGAAGGGATGGTTACTCGCCTATCACCGGCGGGGGACAAAATGCCTGGATGGGGCATTATTTTCGGAATAATGACATCCTCAAATCAGGTGATATGGTGCTCATGGATTTTTCTCCGGAATATCATTATTATACCAGTGACATAACTCGTATGTGGCCGGTTAATGGAACGTTTACAGCTCATCAACTCGAGCTGTATAACTTTGTGGTGGCTTATCGATCAGCATTAATGAAGCAAATCAAACCTGGGGTAAACGTCGATGAAGTGTTAAAAGAAGCCGCAGTGGAAATGAAACACTATATAGATACGCACACATTTTCCAAGCCCCATTATCAAAAGGCAGTGGAAGCAGCATTAGTATTTAAAGGACACATGCAACATCCGGTAGGAATGGCAGTACATGATGTAGGCAATTACAAAGCCACCCCCTTGACACCAGGAGAAGTATTTGCGGTTGACCCCATGATTTGGATTCCGGAAGAAAAATTATATATACGTGTCGAAGATGTGGTCGTGGTCACCCAAACCGGTATGGAAAATTTTAGTGATTTTGTTCCGGTTAAACCTGAGGCCATCGAGGAGTTGATGAATGAGCCAGGGATCATGTCTTTAAAACCTCCAACACCAGCCGATCAAATCAAGAATTAAATTTCTAAAAGAACCTGTCTATGAAATGTTTTTACCTTTTTATGTTTGTTTTGTGTTGTTCATCTACATTTGCTCAGCCAATCAATATCTATGAACGACCTGTTCAGCATGAACCCAGCCATTCTTTTGATGTGCTTCATTATCGTATAGAACTTGATTTTGAGGGTAAGCAACGAGCTTTTCAAGGAGAAACAACGATTACCCTGCGCAGTTTGGCTGATCAATTGGAGTCTTTAGTACTTCATGCAGAAACTTATCAGGTACGCAGCGTTCTATGGGAAAACAAAAAATTAGCCTTCATGCATGAGGACGGGAAACTAAAAATCAATTTAGCTGAATCAGTTTCATACGGGGACACCATTTCAGTCAGGGTAGTTTATGAGACAGATAATTTTCAGGTTGATGCTACTGAATTTGGAATGGCCGCTAACTATCCTTTAGGTATTGGTTTTTTTGAAAGTAGTGAAGAACACCCATTTTTGTTTAATGCCTATTCTTTTCCAACGGGTGCTCGTCACTGGTTTCCTTGCTATGATCATCCCCATGATCGGGCTACCCATGAGACGATTGTCACTACACAAGCCGACCACAAAGTATTGTCTAATGGTTTGTTGCAATCAGTGTCAAATAGCGGGAATGGAAAAGTAACCTACCACTGGTCCCAGAATCAACCTCATCCTACCTATCTTTACAATTTCGTTTCAGGGCCCTATATAGTAGTGGAGGACATTCATAAGGACATTCCGGTGAATTATTGGGTTTACCCTCAGGATGAGGAAAAAGCATTGCGATCTTTTCACCGCACACCTGAAGTACTTGCTTTTTTTGAAGGCTATTATGGGGTAGATTATCCCTGGGATAAATACGACCAAATTATTGTGCCAGGTATTGGCGGGGGAGCAGAAGCTACTACAGCTACCTTGATAGGTGCGTCTACATTACACGATGAACGAGCTGAACAGGACTTTCCCAGTCATTGGTTGGTGGCGCATGAAGCTGCGCACCATTGGTGGGGTGATTATGTCAGTTACCGCGATTGGACGGAGACTTGGTTGAGCGAGAGCTTTGCTACTTTTAGTGAATACCTTTATAGTAACCACCTTTATGGTCCTGAAGAGGGAGTGCTAAATCTTTACAATAAACGGCAGGCTTATCTCAACGAAGTACGAGATCGGTATATGCGCCCTATAGTTTGCCATCGCTGGGAGTATCCCAATCAAAACTTTGATCGACACACCTACCAGAAAGGAGCTTTAGTTTTGAATATGTTACGAGATTTCTTGGGAGAGGTTAGTTTCAGAAGAGTGCTAAAACACTTTTTAATGAAACATGCTTATCAACCAGTAGGGACAGCCGATTTTATTAAAAGTGTTTGGGAAGTTACAGGCGAACATTTGGACTGGTTTTTCGATCAATGGTTATTTGCTACTGGTCACCCAGTGCTTGACATAAATTATGAATGGATTGATGGTCAGGTTATCCTACATGTCAATCAGGTTCAGGAGAGCGTGGATCAAGTGCCCATTTATACGATGCCTGTTGACGTGTCAATTACAACTGAACAGGTTGTAGAAACAAAAACTATCTGGTTGAAAGAAAAAGAAAATACCTATCGTTTTGAATTAAATCAAAAACCACAGTTAGTTGATTTCGATCCGCATAATATACTGCTCAAAGAATGGACCTTTAAGAAATCGAAGGAAGAGTTGTTGCATCAGGCTCAACATGCTCCAATTATTAGTCGGCTATGGGCAATCAGTCAGTTGGAAGAATATGTTGACGATGAACAAGTAAGAATCGCATTACAAGCATGGGTAAAGAACGAATCTTTCTGGGCAATCCGTCGAGAAGCTTTGGAAGTCTTTGGCAGGAATCATACCAAGGCTTTCCTGTCGATTTATATGCTGGCTTTACAGGATGAACATTCTCAAGTGAGAGCTGCTGGCATTAAGCATTTGGGAAAGATGAAGGAACCAGAATTCCGGGACTTATTTCTGGATAGTTACAATAATGATGATAGTTATGTTGTTCAAGCAGCGGCTATCCGTGCTTTAGGTGCAATCGGATCGGTGAGTGACCTAGAATTTTTTAAGCAAGTTTCTAAGAAGAAATCCCCCAGGGATTTATTTCAACGAGCTGGCGAGTGGGCGCTGAATGAAATAGAGAAAAAGGAGCATTGATAATCCTCGGGTTTTTTAAAATGCCTCCTTTACACAGTTAATTTCCATCTTCGATGACTCCACAACCACAATTCAGGGCATGTCTGGATATTTTTTTCGAGCAAATTGGCATACTTATCAGTGATCACTTGGTTATTATTTTTATTAGGAAACTCCTCGATTAGTGTGAAACTTAATTCATAAAAGCCCCTTTTTAATTTACGGAAATAGGGGAAAACTACTGGTTGACCACTTTTTTTAACAATCTTGTCTGAGCTAGCCAGAAAAGCAGTTTCTTGGTTTAAAAAATTGGTCCAATATTTTGACGAGTTTTTTCTGGGACTTTGGTCCCCGATAATTATATTTAGTGATTTGATATTGGCTTCGTTGAGCTTAAGAAAGGTTTTGTATCCTTTTTTTGATTCGGTGCAAATAATGCCAAATCGACTTCTTATAATATTCATCAACTGATCAAAGTATTGGTTGGAAAGTGGTTGATAAAAAGTACTTACTTGATGGTGAAGATGCAATGGTAAGAAAGTCATCCATTCCCAATTTCCATAATGAGCAGCATACATAAACACACTTCTTCCTTCTTGATAGAAGCGATCAATGAGTTTTTTGTTTTTCAATTTAAATCGCTCATCAATGGATTGTTGTCCCATGGTCAATGCCTTGATGGCTTCAAATCCAATATCACATAAATGGCGGTAAAATCTTTTTTCAATTTGTTTGATTTCAAAACCTTGTTTATTGGGAAATGAGTTTTTCAGATTCCTTCTGACTACTTTTCGCCGGTATCTTAAAACATGGTAGACAAAAAAACAGGTAATATTTGATAATAAATATATTATTGGAAAGGGTAGGAGGGAAATCAAATAAAAGGGAAAAAACTTAATTTTATTCATGAATGATCCTGACCTATTGAATTTTAAATACATTGGATGTAAAAAGCAATAGTCATATAAGTAATGAATTATCCAATGAAGATACAGATCAATTACGTAATAAACATGTTTGAGGATGGTCATGTTCTTTAATTAGCCTTTATATTAAATATATATTGGATCTTTACTATTTCATTTTTAGCATAACGGACAATATGGATAGCTACCACTCCACCATTTGCAGCCGTAATCAGGCATTTTTTGATTTTTTTGGTGCATATGGCTGGATGTGTTTACCATTTGGGATATAAGATTTATTTATTGTTCCAAGTTCGCTCATTTAAAAATAGATAGCCTAGTTTCGTCTGGTCAATTGGATGTTGTTGTACTGCTCCGGCGATGCCTATCAATCGATTATTCATTACTGTAAAGGTTAAAATGATGTAGGCATTAATTTTTTTTCATTCAGATTAATTCCAAAGAGAAGATGCCCAATGAATCCAGGGTGTCATTGAGAGAAAAATAATTAAGTTTAAACCCGTAATGATTGCTCCTTGGCGGTATATATCCCTGGAGGGGAGAAAACCACTCCCGGCAAAAAGTACATTCGAACTAGATGCTTGTGGAGTGATCACGGAGAAGTAGTTAGTTGCAAAAGAAAGCATGAATGCCATGAGTGCTGCTGGCACACCGGCACCGATTGCTACCTGAAGGAATACAGCATACAATGCTAGTAAATGGGCCGTTTGACTGACAAATAAATAATGGATGACGACATACAAAACGGTCAGGAAAATATATACTAATATCCAATTCAGATCAAGCGTGTAAACCGCTATTTTGGTACCCAAAGTACCCATGAATCCCATTTCGTTTAACTCGGTACTCATCATATAAAGAATAGCAAACCAAATGTATGTTTCAAGTGCGTCTCCTGCTCCGGATCGAATATCTTCCAATGTATACACATTGGCTAGAATGAGCACAGACAGGCCCATAAAAGCCACAATGGCCAGGTTTAGTTTTAAGACGGGAGAAAATGCCCAAAGTAGAATCATCGCTAAAAAAGTAATTCCCATGACCCATTCTTTGGTCCGAACAGGCCCCATTTTTTTAATAGCTTGTTTGGCTGCTTCTGGCGCTTCAGGAGTATATTTATTTTGGGGAGGATAAAGTATGTACAATATATAAGGGATTAGGATCAGAGCAATAAAGCAAGGTATGGAAGCTACAAAAAACCAATTTCCAAAATTCATATTGACACCAAACTGCGCAGCGATACCGGCACCTACTGGGTTGGCTGCCATCCCTGTAAACCATAAAGCCGAACTAATCGAGTGACCAGCAATCGCGGTCATCATTAGATAAGTACCTGTTTTTTTTCTTCCTTTTTCTGTGGGCAAGGAACCGGTATCCACAGCTAAGGCAAGGGTGATCGGATAAAGAATACCGGAGCGGGCTGTATTACTGGGAATGGCAGGTCCAAGTAGTGTGTCTGTAGCCACTATGCAATAACCTAAATTTAGGGTGGAGTGTCCAAAACGCCTGATCAACAAAAAAGCTATACGTCGACCCAGGCCAGATTTTATAACACCTTTTGCCACTAGAAAAGCAGATAGAATTAATAAAATAAAACTTTCAGAAAATCCCGAAAAAGCTTTGGCTGGAGTCAATACGCTAAATATCACTGAAGCAACCATAGCCAGGATAGAGGCAGTGAAAATGGACACTGCATCAATTAATACCCCTAGAATGGCTGTAATGAAAATCGTAAACAAATGCCAAGTATCCGGGCTTAAATCCCATGGAATCGGCAAGTGCCATAAGAGAATCCCGAATCCCAATGTGAGGATCCGTCTAATCCATCGATTGATTGAAGGAGTTTCCACCTATTTTATAATGAGTTATCGTATTTGTAAAATTATAGCCTGCAAGATATCTTAGAAATGATAGGAGGTGCTAAGGGAAATGATTCTAATCATATATGCTACTAGATGTATAATATTAAGGAAGACTTAGGTTTAATGCAATTTGTTTAGGCTTTAATTCAGCTTCCTTTCTCCAGATGAGTATTCATGACTGTTTAATCGAAATTATGATTATTAATGTTTATTCAGCTTTAATAATGTTTTGAGAAATTAAATTAGGCTGGCTCTGGTGTGCTAATCGAATAAAATGTAAGCCGCCGGGTAGATTTGAAAGATCATACAAGAACACATCATCTGTAGTCATAAACTGTTCATAGATTTCCTCATTGATATTCAATATATCAATAACATATTCATTCAAAGCCCCCTTTAGTACTACCAGGCCGGTCGAAGGGCTTGCCTGCAACCTTAGGTCGTTAGAAGTTGCGTAAATGTCAGCATGACTAACGAGCTTTCCGCAAAACTGATTAAAGAAATCCCATAAAATACTGGAGGCATGAATGCCAGAATTGTCGGTAACCCCTGATTGTAAAGTGCCAGGCCACACATGCCCATGGTTTTCAATTTCATAATACCATACCTCATTGCCTCCGGTGCCTGAACGATGAAAATAGGCTTTGGCATTAAGGGATGCTTGTAAGGAATCCAGTATCGTGCAATTATTTTTATCCGACCAAAAATCTACTATCGTGCGAATGCGAGGCGCACCGCCCCATCCAAAAATGTCCCCAGGTCTTCCTTCTATCGGAATGGTTCCATCATCGACCCCATGAAATTGTAATACAGGCGTCACGTTGGTCGTATTACAGTTGTCCCAAGTATCTCCACTCATCGTCCCGGACACAGAGCCGATAGCTCTAAATATTTCTGGTGCTTCGCAAGCCAGCGTATAACTCATAAATCCTCCATTCGAAAAGCCACAGCTAAATGTGCAGTTAGGATTTAATTGATAATTGCTTTGCAAAAAATTGGCCAGTGCCGAAAGAAAACCTATGTCATCTGTACTGCTTACGTTGAGACCAGCATTCCAGTGGGTAAATCCTAAAATGTCACTGGTTCCCTGAGGATAGCATACCACAAATCCCGCAGTATCTGCAATAGCATTAAAACTCAGATTAGCCTGTGCCCAATTGTTATCCTGCATATATCCATGTAAGACGAAAACTAAAGGAGCATTTGGTGGTAAATTTGGTGGAATATAAAGGTGATAGGTCCTGTTTAAACCATCAAATGCAAAAGAAATATTTTGTTGACTGAAAAGATTATTCTTCAACAAGAGTATGCAGACGATAACGGTAAATCCGATCGAAAGAATTTTTTCCCACATCTATTCTGCCTGTTTTTTACCAGTCATCTTTTGACCTCCCTGAAATAGGGTTACACTTTCTATACTCCCCGAATCATTTTTATTAAATGTAAGTTCGGCCTCCACTACTTTATAGTAAAACACATTTTCGGATCGAGCAAAAACTGGAACTGTAGGCTGCCCAGTAGCCTGCGCTTGTAATTGATCACCATCCAGGGATATCGTCAAAACGAATCCGGGTACCAATTCATATTGACCTATATATTGCTCCAATAGGTCCCTATCCACCTTAACTTTTTCAACTAGGTCTTCAATATTTACGCCTAATTCTTTTAGTTTATCTATTCCATTTTGATTCCCTGGGTTAAGCTCAATTGATTTTTTGTAATGCTCAATAGCTTTATCGTTTTCTCCGTTTTTCATAAATGCTTCTCCCATACTATCAAAAACATTTGATTCTTCCGGATAGGCTTGGATATTAATTTTAAAAACGGCTATAGCTTTATCTAATTCGTCCTGGTTTAAAAACTCATAGCCCAGATCATTCAATTGATTTTCGCTAAATTCATATTCGTCTTCATGATTATTTTTCAGATCCCAGTAAGCTTTCACAGCTGTTTCAATTCCCTCGTTATTAATTATGTCTTTTATCTTTATGGCGATAGCCGGCTTTATTTCCTGTAAGGGAATTGCTTGATTCAATAAATGAGTGCCTATATCATCCACACTGGCATCCGAATTGGACAAAACGACCACCGCTTTATTTCCACCTTTCACAAATCCAGCAAAGGTTCGATAACCACCAGTGCCTCCGTTGTGCCAGATTACTTCCATATCATTAAAGACCATCGTATGCCATCCCAAACCAACTAATGGGCTACTTCCTTCCACTCTTGAATTCTGATGAGAAAGTTGCATGGAAGGGTAGAGGTGGCTTTCTTGCACCCCCTGGTTGGCGGCCAGATATTTAAGCATATCTACAGCTGTCGAGCGAATCGCCCCTGCACCGGCTAAGGTGGGGATATCCCAATTCTCAACTTCTCTTCTACCACTGTGACCAAGTGCCAGATTAGATTTCATTTGTGGAGTAAAAGTGATGCGGGTGTTTTGCATGCCCAGTGGTTTGGCGATGGTTTGGATCATCAAATCCTCATAAGTCATAGCTCGATTGGAGGCCAGAACATGTCCCAACAGTCCCATTGCATAATTTGAATATTCATATTGAGACCCTATATCCCTAACGAGTTCACAACTATTTAGAAATTCATACAACTGTTCATCAGTATAATCGGCATAGGGATTGGCCATATTACTGGGATTGAAATTGGCGGGCAACCTGGGTAGGGAAGAGGTGTGATTGGCCAAATGAACCAGTTTGATAGATTCTCCATTCTTAGTCGGAGCCGTTATTCCATCGGGCAAATAGTTTTGTAACGGATCATCTAGCTTTACCAGGTTTTTGATCGTTAAATCGGCCAGGATGATTCCGGTGAACGTTTTTGATATGGATCCAATTTCAAATACTGAAAGTTCGTCAACCGGATCCTGTGTTTTTAAGGATTTTAATCCATAACTATAAAAATGAGGTACGCCATTTTCTAAGATACCTATTACAATACCCACATTGATACCATTATCAATCCTTAATTGAATATTTTCTTTCAATTCATCAGAAATAAGATTGGATTCTTGGGCCTGACTTGTAAGTATAAATGTTATGTAAAAGAATATAATTAGGAGCCTATAAGGTGTCATAATAATTATTTTAGGTTTGAGTAATCTCCATGTTAGGAGAATTTGAGAATATATACAATCTTTCTAACTCCAAAACAATGTAAATTTTTTATTTATTGTCAAAATATTGGATTAACTAAGGTATAAAATTTACCAATCCAAAAAATGAACGTTAGGGAATTATCACTAGGATTGATCTTTTTATTGGATTATTGATCTTGGCAACATTCTTTCTCCCTACCGGAATCGTTAAGTTTGTATCCTATTCCATATGTCCAAATACATTTTCCATTCTTTATTTTCTTTCCGCCAAATGATTACGTATTTACCTTTCCAGGATACTTCATCTCCATTGGCTCTGCGCGTGGTCCCTTCATATACACCAAAATCGTAAGCTTCTTTCCCATTAATTTTTATCTCTAGGGGAGTGATCTTATGAGCAATGGTCCTGACACCTTCGGGTAACTTCCAGTAATTCATTATGGCGGATCGCCCTTCAATGATTTCTAGATTATTGGGGAATATCTTACCATCTACGGTGTAGGAAGAGGCAATTTTTTCATAGTCTGAATTGACAATAGATGCTGAAAATTTTGCGGCATTGCTTAGTATAGTGTTGATCTGCCTTTCACTTCCTGTATATTTTTGACTAATCCCTGAAGAAATCATCACTAGATTTAATACGAATAGAATGTATTTTGTATGATTCATAAAATATTTATTTTAACGGTTGATGGAGAAATGATTTTGGTTAGTGTAATTGCTGCAGGTTGAATAAACATTGACTACTATATTATAACAACCAGCATTTATGCTTAAAGATGATTATCGTAATGCTTCTAATCTTTGATTAGCTTCAACCACCCCCTCTTGAATATTACAGACCGTGTAAAGATCTTTAGTTTCTTTCCAGGCAATGCTAGCTTCTTCAAACTTTTCTTGTGCTTCTAATAGAATTGCAAAACCTCTCAATGCATTGGCTAAATTGCCCGGATTCACGGTAAAGGCACTTTTATAGATGTCTATTGCTTGTCTATAATTGAATTCTGACTTATTGTATTGTTTTAGTTGTCTTAGCAGGTCAGCCATATGTCTGGTGGAATGTGCTATGCGATCACGATCATCTTCTTTGTGATAATAGTTTAGTGATTGTTGACAATGCGCCAATGCTTGTTCTAATTGGTCATGGTCCCAATTAAATTGCATGTGAATATGATGTATCCTTCCAAGCGAATTGTAGTCATCCTCTGCACACAGAGCCTCTGCTTGCTTAACTAAATCTCGCGCTGAATCATAGTTTCGTGACCTTCTTTTACTCCATGCATCGCTCAACAATTCTTTGATTTTTCTTTTAGTTGGCATGTTAACAGTTATTTAAACTTTTGGGTGAGGCAATGCATTAAGCGTTAGAAAATATTGTAGGCCTCAATTCCGTAACCAGAATTTTATTTTATTATAAACTTCCTTAGAACGGAGCAAATCCATATGACCCGTTTTATAGGCTATATGCGTATGGGTTTTTCTAAAATCCAATTCTTTATGCGGATGCTTATGTTTTCCCAATGCGCTTCTAATTTGAACTAATCCATCGCCTAACGTTCGAGTCTTGAATTCATCTTCTGGTGCTGCCAGAGATCCAGCAATGGCATAACATTTAACATCAGTAGGTAAAGGGATAGGCTTCTTTTTATCCGGATGATTTCCGAATCGATTGAAACCTAACCAATCGGCCTCTACAATATTACCGTATCGTAAATCGGTTATTCCAGCACTCCTGATTTTAGCTAATCGGGCAAATGGTTTTACATAGGGTAATACCTCGAGAATTCCGGCTATATAATTACCTACTTGTTCCAGCGGTGCACCATGGTGAGGGGATCCCAGGAATATTATTTTCTTTAAGTATTTTGTCCAAGATTGTTTTTCTTGTTGCCCATAGTGCAAAGCACTTCTACTTACCAGCCCGCCCATACTATGACTAATAATGGTGAGTTCAGTTACAGGTACTGGCCAAGTATTAATTAGTTCTTCTAAGTTTCTATTTAAAGATTGTCCATTTCTTGAAATGTGCAGTCCTCCGTTATAACGTAGGTGAAGCAGCGTTTTGTCTAGTTCTTGTGCTATGGATTCACCATGGTTATGACCATTCGAAGTCCACTGGTGGTCATCCATACATAGGCCGTGAACCATCAAAATGATTTTGCCATTAATTTGCGGGTAAGCTTTATTTATCTGTTCAGAATTTAATTTAAGCACTTCACCATTAACTCGAAATTGCATCGGTATGGCCAGGGGGTTATTATTCTTAACCAAATAATCACCAATGATTCCATTCAAAACAGCGACTACAGTTTCTTTTTCTGGGACAGAAATGCCTAAATCAAGGGCTGGATTAATTTGAGCTAATATCTTTTCCAATCCGCCACCTGTTAACTTTGTGATCGTTCTAACATTAGAATATACGATACTTGAAATTGTGGTAATTATATGTTGAATCGGAGTAGAAGGTAGTAAAGGTGGGTGGACAATGCGTTGATGCACAGCTTCTGTAAGATCTGTAACCTCTATAGTCGCGTCCTTGATTAGATGGACAAGTCCACGTAAGTCCGAAATCTGAATGCGTGATTTTTTTGACATCTTATTGATTTGCTAGTTCTTCAATGTAACGTTATTTGCCCAAAGGTATTTTAGGGGATGAAGTTAATGCGTCACCTGGCTGCTGGACCTATTTTTTAACCTAAAGGATTGATTTTTTTTCGTTTGAATATAAATCCTTGGAGAACCATTTTAATTCGTTTATATAAGCTTTTTTAATGCGGCGGAAAGCATATGTACATGATTGGGCGAAGAACTTTCTCCCATTAAACCGACGCGCCAAATTTTTCCAGCAAAAGCGCCTAACCCTCCACCTACTTCGATATTATAATCATCTAGTAGTTTCCTACGTACTTCAGCTTCGTTTATACCTTCAGGTAACTTGACTGCATTAAGCATGGGTAGTCTGTATTTGGGCTGTACGATAAACTCGAATCCGAGCGGTTCTAATTCATCTTTAAGCAATTGATGATTGCGATAATGTCTTTCAAATCGATTCTCCAATCCCTCCTCCAATACGATTCTATAGGCTTCCCGCAGTGCAAAAATAGATGACACTGGGGCAGTATGGTGATAAGCCCTTTTGGCTCCCGACCAGTAATTTTTAATCATCGACAAATCCAGAAACCAACTTTGTACTTTAGTTTTCCGAAAGTCCATTGCTGCCACGGCCCGATCGCTGAATGATACTGGTGAGAGTCCAGGAGGTGCACTTAAACATTTTTGAGTACCAGAATAAATGGCGTCGATGCCCCATTCATCTACCTTGACCGGGACGCCGCAATAAGAAGTTACCGCATCCACCACAAAAAGAGCACCTGCATCTTTAGTAATCTTTCCGATTTCGTCTAAGGGTTGCAATACGCCGGTTGATGTTTCTGCATGGACAATCGCCACCAGTTTAGGATCACAGTTTTCCAAAACCTTTTTAACCTGTACCGGATCTATTGGTTCACCCCATGGTGCTTCTATTCTGTGCACAGTAGCTCCACAGCGCTCGGCAATATCAGCCATCCGGCCTCCAAAAACGCCATGGATACATATAACAGCTTCATCACCTGGTTCCAAAAGATTGACTAAGCAGGTTTCCATCCCCGCACTGCCTGGAGCTGAAACCACAAAAGTCAAATAATTAACCGTTTGGAAGGTATGTTGGACCATCAGCTTAACTTCATCCATAATTTGTACAAATTCTGGATCTAAATGTCCGATAAGCGGCGTGGACATGGCTTGCAAAACCCTTGGGTGGACATCACTGGGACCAGGTCCCATTAAAACTCGTTTGCTTGTATTTAGTTGTTCATTATAGGACATATCGTTGTTTATTTCCTTTCAGTCAAAATTAGTAATAATTATTAGTATTGATCAGCTTCTGTTGGGGACATAATTACTTGCGAGCTATCGAGACAGAGGATAATAATGTAATTACCCAAAAATGGACTAATAGTATCAACATTTGGAACTTCTTCATCAGCTAAACTATAGTGGATTAGTAAAAATATTTTAGTCACAAAGTTTAAAATAATTCCATTCCAACCATGGTGAAATCATCCTGGTAAGTCGTCGAAGTACTAAATTCAAGCCCAAAACGATAGATCTCATCAAGTAATGATTCTAAGGATTTGTTCCAATTTTTATTTAGAAAATCTTTAAAACCGTCGATACCTAACATTTCAGATTCAGTATTGCGAGTTTCGATAATGGCGTCGGTATATAGTAATACCCGATCTCCAGCTATTAAATCGAAAGTTGATTCACGATAACGGGCCTCTTTAGGACTAAATATTCCAACAAGAGGATCATTGGTGGTAAGATCAATAATTTCTTTCGAACGGCGACGTAATATAACTGCAGGAGGGTGACCTGCTTGAGTATATTTCAATTGTAGGGTGCTGGCATCAAAAATGGCATAATACATAGTTAAAAAAGCATCGTTTGGTATTTTATTAAATAATCGCTGGTTCGTGGTATTAACTACTGAGGCGGTTGAAGTATTTTCAATAGCGACATTCTTAAATGCTGTAGAAGACATGAAAGTAATCAAGGCTGCAGGAATGCCATGTCCTGTAACATCCGCTACCATGATTCCAAATTTATCTTCTCCCAGTTCCAACACATCAAAGAAGTCACCACCTACCTGGGTCATGGGAACAAACTTAGATGCAAACTTCAAATTAGAATGCTTTGGTAAGGTATTTGGCAAAATAAACATTTGAGCTTTTCTGGCTTGCTCCAATTCATTTTCAATTTTTGTTTGGTACTCCACCAACTCGTAATTCGCGGACTCAAGCGCTTGTTTGGTTTGTTTTGATTCGGTGATATCTGATTGAATACCCACATAGTGTGTAATCCTTTGTTTATCGTCTTTCAACGGGGTGATCGATAAACGATTCCAAAAAGGAATCCCATTTTTATGGTAATTAAGCAATTCAACGGTGCATGATTTTCCTTCATTAATGGCTGTTCTGATTTCCTGGACGGATTGTGGATCTGTATCTGGACCTTGAAGAAAACGACAGTTCTTTCCCAGTGCATCAGCACTGTTATATCCAGTTAATCTTT
>JAHEJC010000363.1 GCA_024639065.1 Lewinellaceae bacterium
ACCGGATATAGAATCAGAAACGGTATTCCCGATAATCCATTTTATACTCACCTGGCCTATCCTGAATTGAGCGATGGAGATGCCCTTAGATTTGATATTTCCTGGGATGACCATAAAGTATATCTTAGCGTAGGGACCAATAATGATGGAGGCTTTGCACAAGAGTGGGAGCCATTCCAAAGGATTGGCGATCTTACTCTAACCTTTAAACCTACTCACATTGGATTTTATGCTTGTCAGGGATGGACAAATGATCAGAGACAGCCCTTACAAGCCGATACCATCCCCGTATTTCTGGATTGGGTAGAAATCTATTGACGGTGTATTCAATATGAACATGTCGAAATTTCTTTAAAAAAGGTTTCCTAAAATTCACCTCTCTAAACAGAAGAAGAAGAAGAAGAAAAGCCTCCAAACGCTTTGCGATTTAATTCACTTAACTGAAATTCTTTGGGGCGACTACATCACCAAATAGAGCGATAGAACCAAGTTTATACATCTGTATTCTGTATATTTGATTGAGCTTGAACCCCTGAAGGTTTGATCCTTCCATGGGGATCTCTATTAATCTTTCCAGTCGATTCTTTTTACAGTTAGGATGAATCGGCATGGTTCGATTATTGGTGCGTTTAGAAAAGCTACACCGAGATGTGTTGAGTTCAACAACAGCAAAGACTCTATCGCGTCAACAGGCATATACACTGGGCCACAAGGAATTTATTTTTGGAGGCTAAAGCGATCTTTATAGAAAAATATATAACAAACACGGTTAAAAAAATGGAGAAATTAAGA
The DNA here is from genome assembly GCA_024639065.1 of Lewinellaceae bacterium. Lineage (GTDB taxonomy): Bacteria > Bacteroidota > Bacteroidia > Chitinophagales > Saprospiraceae > JAHEJC01. The sequence continues at coordinate 793 of JAHEJC010000363.1, forward strand.
AAACCCAACTTTTTTATTTTACCAATTCTTCTATTACTGACATTCCATAGCTTTTGCCAAAGCCACATAAAAACTGATTCTGTAAATACTAAATTGATGAATGCCGCAAGGGAAATAATGGCTGCCTCAGGTACTTGTGCTCTTATTACCATCGATAATGAAGGTCGTTCAAGAGTCAGAGTAATGGATCCATTCCTTCCAGAAAGTGATTTTACCGTTTGGTTTGGAACTAATCCTAAAAGCAGAAAGGTAGATCAAATTAAAAAAGACCCAAGAGTGACTTTATATTATTTTGATCCAAATGCTTCTGGATATGTAATGATTCATGGCATAGCACAATTAGTTGATGATCCAAAAGTAAAAGAAGAGAAATGGAAAGCTGCATGGAAACTTTTCTATCCGGAAAAGCCTAAAGGTTACCTGTTGATTAAGGTTTCACCTGAATGGATGGAAATAATTAGTTATTCTCATGGTATTGTTGGAGATTCTTTAACCTGGGAGCCACCTATTGTATTATTTAATTCAAAAGAATAGGCTGTTTTGATTCCGAAAAGGGGGTACACAATTTAGGCAAACCGCCCGTTGAACAAACCCAAAACAGTTTTTGAAAAATGAAAGAAAAGTTGATAGACTATGGCTAGGATGTAGATGTTTTATACATTTAGTGCAGAAGCTGCTTATTGGTAAAAAACAATTTCAGCAGGGAAGTTGTCCTTACGTTATGAACTAGCAAGGTAAACTCAGCCTCACATCAAATATCTAAAATCCGCAATTTGGTACAGACATGTAAAATTTCCTATTCAATTTTGAATACTTTTACCAGCTTACTTCTATTCTGTGAAATGGTATTCGCATAAATAATTCCCTGAGGCCAGTTATGGGTATCTACTTCTTCATTGGAATAGTATCCACTCATTGAGCTTAAGACACGACCTAATCCATCATAGAAAATGATCTTCACCGGTACTTCCATTTTTGTTTCAATCCTGATGTAGTTTGTGAATACGGTAGGATACAATTTAATGGAATGATTTTCCGAAAGTAAAGTACTACTCGTGGTGGAGGGGCACTGCCATATTAATTCACCTCCTTCTTGGGGTGGCAAGAAAGGCAGATCACACGTGACTAGTCCGGATTCACTAAAACTGGTACAAGAATAAATCAACTTACCCTGGCAATCGTAAAATCTACGAATGACATCTGCACATGTGGTGCGTAACTCCAGGATCACATTGGTATCGAGGTTGTGTTTATACAGAAAATTACCGGAATTGCTGCCGATGCATGCAAGCTCACATAAATCCTCATAAAAAAGCAAGGTATCCACTAACCAGGGAAGGGCTAGAATTGAAGTTGAATCAGTTGGACAATCAGGTAAGCTTATTGGTGTACATTGCCAGAGTAATTTCTCATTTTGCAAATCTTCGTTCATAATCAAGGCATCCGGATCACAGTGCACTCCGGCAATACTGGTGTAGCAGTGTTGTATGGTATCTCCTTCACAATTGTATATGGTGGTAAAACCCAAATCGGTAAAGTTGCAGGAACCGGCATCCCAGTCAAAAATAATTACATCGGTCTCCATCCAGGTTGCCTGGGATAAGGTCAGGCATTCATTGCAATACGGATTAAATGGATTATTAATTAATGCCTGTACCCAGGGTAAACTCAATGGATCATGATCGACCATCACCGTATCGGATGCATTGCATCCATTGCTATCTGTTACCATTACCGTATATATACCAGCCAAAGTGGTTGTTATGGAGGCAGTAGAATCACCGGTAGACCATAAATATGAATCATAATCACCAGCAGCTAAAATCATATTGGCACAATCGGTCGCTAACATTTCTATTGCTAAAGAAGGAGTTGGATACTCGATAACGAATACAGAATCTGAACCCATACAGCCTCTGCTATCGGTCACTGTCACCTTGTAAGTACCAGCCGTCTGTACGGTAATGACCTCAGTAGTTGCTCCGGTCGACCATTGATAGCTTTCAAAAACGCCGGCTGACAGTTCTAAGTCCATGCCCATACAGAAAGCGGCTCCATCGAATAAGTATTTTGGCGATTCAATACAGTAAGGATCGCTGAATTCAGAAGTATTTCCTAAGGGATCTGTGGTGGTTGCGGTGAGAAACGGCAGATCTGGAAAGCTATCCGGAAGAGTAATTTGAAAAATCCCAGTCATGTTTACTGTATCAAGACCAACAAAACAGCATCCTTCATCCCTAGTATCAAAAAACAGCTCAGCGATCTGGCCGGACATTGCCGATCCATAAACAATATTAGAGACAATCGAATCGATCGTCGGCGCACTCAGTTCATTATTACCACTCCTGAAGTTATTTATGCCCTTTCTCTCATTATCACTGATCGAATTTGTAGTGATCCGATTTCCGACAGTAGCCGACATGTCTGTTCCGTCCACCAAAATACCGTCATCACGATTATAAGCCACCCGGTTTCCAGGGCCAATAATATTATTGGAAGGTCCGTTGAATAATGCCACTCCAAAGCTCTCATTTGGAATACCTAAAGTTCCGGAAACATCGGTTCCAATCCGGTTGTCCTGAATAATATTACCTGAAGTACCCGAGTCGGTCAGCCACAGACCAAATTGGCCATTACCGGAAATTATATTTTCAATTATAAAATTGGCATGCGCACCAACATGTAATTGAATACCACTGCCTCCATTTGGTAGGCCTTCGGTTCCCTGTCGATTGGTGCCAATAAAATTTCCAATCATGGTATTATTGGTAGTTTCCTCGCCAAAAAGTCGGATTCCGGCTGAACCATTTCCCGATACTAGATTATTTTGAACCAGGTTGTTGGAAGCACCGTTGGCTAGAAGAATTCCATTTGCTCCATTTGCCCGGCTTGTTATGCCAGTAGGGTCTGTACCAATAATACAGTGCTCAATAGTACAATCAGATGATTGGACCCAAATCCCATATTGAAAACGATTGACCGTCAATCCTCGCAAGACAACATTGCTCTGTAATCGAAGTCCGGTCAAACCCGAAGTAATGGAAGAATCCGTACCGTGAATTTCTATGCCCGGTCTGGAATCGTCCTCAGCACCAAATGCATATGCTCCATAGATCACGGTGCCTGCTGGTATCTGATAGGTCATACTGGATTCTATAGACCAGACACCAATAGTGGAGTCAAATCCAGGATCTGCCGTGGAAATCTCAAAAACGATCGTATCCTCTCCTGCACTTCTGGCGTTGTCTACCGCTTGCCGGAAGGATCCTTCACCAGCATCCAGGGTGTTGGTAACTACGAATATATTACCCTGACCAAATAAGGAAATTGAAAAGCTAAGGTAAAACGCAAATAAATGGAGCCGATAGAACATGATATTTGTTTTATGCATATAGAAATAAAAGTTTTCCTGCCACATTCATTGACAAGAGCCCAGAGTGGAGAAAGATATCATTTCAATGTCAAATATATCATGATCTTTGTCAATCGTTGGATAGACCTTTCTCATACGCTCTACCCAAAGCTTATTTTCTTTATTTCAATGCAACATTTATATAGCCATTCTTTCCAAAATACTTCGATAACCAGATGATTAGAAGCAATGTTTATTGATTTACCAATCAGAATTTTGAATGATGCCCCGTTCCTACAAGACATCATTCAAATAAGTTTAAGTCATGGACGGTTCATAATTCTAAGCTCAGGCAAGGGCTGACCTTCTATCCAAGGGGCACCAATTTCTACCAGGCCTTTTTCAATGGCCGGAACGCTGTTTTGATAAATGTCCTCTAATTCTACTCTGATTTCTTCGAATTCATTCTGGGCAATTTCGAGGCTGTTTAGATTGGTTTGAGTTGGACCATAACTATTGAATGATCCTTGGATTGCATTCATCAGTCGATTTCTCATAGTTGGGTCGTTGCGTTCTCCAATTTCCCTTTTTAATGGATTGCCGTTCATTTTCATATCAAGCGCAAGCAGGTCTCGGTCGAGCTGATTCAGTTTAGCCTTTATGGTAGGGGCATCTTTATCTGCTCTTTCAAGCGCAGTACTTAATGCTTTGGATCTATCCTTCAGATTATTTAGTCTTATTCCAGCGGCCGCAATAGCTTGACTGGTCTTATTAAGGGCTGTCCTAAATGCCACTAAATCTTCTTTTGGCATGCGTGGCAGAGCGGCATCTCTCAAATATTCCACCTGAATAGATTCAGGTTTTGTTAATTCGGTAATGGTTCCATTCTCTTCTTTAGCTAAAGTCGCCGAATAATTTCCTGGGGGTACTTCAGGGCCTCTTTGATTCCCTTGGCTTCCTCCGACACCAACCGCATTTTTTGAGGACTGCCTAAGGTCCCAAGTAATTCTATTCAGGCCTTGGCTGTTTTTTGCTTCAACTTTACGGATCAAATTTCCATCCTCATCTTTTATTACAATGAAAAATGCAGTTTTAGGTTCATATTTTTCAGCTGTTAAAGCATCCCACCCCGGGAAGGGTATATCTTGCCCAGCCTTGGCCAATTCTTTTTCTTTCGTCTTTCTTTCTTTGGCCGCTGAAGTAGTGGTATCCTTTAGGAAATAGGTGATTGTTGCTCCGTAGGGAGGATTCTCGGCGGCATAGTATCCAGCGCCTTGCGAACCGGCTAGATCTTTTTTATTGAACTTTTTCGCTGTTTTTATAGGCATGATGGTCGCATCTGCAGCGAGCACTTCACTATTAATTGATCTAAGCGGTGAATAATCATCCAGAACGAAAAATCCTCTTCCAAAAGAGGCACCTACCAGATCATTTTCTCTTGTTTGTATCGCCAAATCTCTAAAAGAGATGGTTGGAGCACCTCCGATTTTGTTCCAATGATCTCCGCCATTTTTTGAGAAGTAAATGCCAAACTCAGTTGCAGCAAATAATAGCTGAGGGTCAACATGGTCTTGCACCAAGCGCCATATGAGGTGTCTGTCAGGTATATTTGAATTTATTGATTTCCAGCTTTTACCATAATCGGTACTCCTGTACAAATAGGGGTTGAAGTCACCATACTTGTGGTTATCAAGCGCAACATAGACGGTGCTTTCATTATAAAGATCTGCCTTGATATCATTTACAAAAGCCGTGGCAGGAACACCAGGAAGTCTGTTTACCTTAATTTCTGTCCAGGTTTCACCTCCGTTAGAAGTGGCTTGTATGATTCCATCATCCGTGCCAGCATACAAAACATTTTCATTTAGAGGTGATTCGGCCAATGAAGTGATGGTGTTGTAATTGGACATAGCGCCGACATCCCAAGGATTGTCCCAACTTTGCAGGCCACCCATGATTGGAAGAGCAATTCTTTCTTGGTTTAAGGTAAGATCCTTGGAAATGGCAGTCCACTCATCTCCTCTATTGTCTGACCTCCATACTCTTTGTGAAGCAAAATACAATCGGGTAGGATCGTGATGACTCACTAAAATCGGTGCATCCCAGTTGAACCTTTCATAAGACTCACCCGGACCAGCCTGAGGTTGGATATTAACCTGTTCTCCGGTTATTTGATCTATCCGATATAAACCCCCTTGTTGGGTTTCCGCATAGGTAATGTTGGGATTTCCAGGTTCTATGGCGGACTGATGGCCATCTGCGCCCAACGTCTTCCACCAGTGTGCATTCACGATGCCTTGTTGGGCATCGGTTTGAGATGGGCCTCCATGCGAACCATTATCTTGGGTACCTCCATATATTTTATAGAAAGGTTCGCTGTCATCTACCGCCACTTTATAGTACTGGGTAAGTGGAAGATTGGCCAGGAATCTCCAGTTCTCCGCAAGATCAAAACTCTCATAGATACCAGCATCCGTACCTACTAAAAGATAGTCCGGGTCGTCAGCTCTAAAGGCTATGGCATGGTTGTCAGAATGTTTATCACTTTCTTTTAACCTTCTAAAATTAGCACCACCATCGTCTGATACCTGAATCCTAACATCCATAAGATAAAGGCGGT
>JAHEJC010000364.1 GCA_024639065.1 Lewinellaceae bacterium
CATCTTGGATTATCTACAGGTGATCCAAATCTACAAAATGCAACCCTTCAACCAGGTATGATTTTTACTGTAGAACCTTGGTACTATAATCACGACGACCAAATTGCTGTCTTTACAGAGGATGTCATACTTGTAACAGAAAATGGATGTGAAGTATTGAGTAAGGAATTACCAAGAACCCCAACAGCATTAGAAAACCTGATGATCTCTAATTAGGAACGAACTACTTTGCTTTAAGAATTAACGTATGGTCTGTAACGGATTCAATTTTATCTCTACTATAAAACAGTGGAAAATATTGATCACTTACCCAAATATCAAATAAGTTGTCGTAGAATTTAGAATCAGGATTACCCGATTGGCCTGGTGAATTCGTGGCCAGGCAATGATCCCAATTATATGTATCGACAATCATTTTAAAGGATGCGCCATGCGTTTGATTTAGATTTCCACTAGTATTGTTCACGGTAAAACTATTGCCTCCCCGAGGGGCAGGACCCACATTTAACTTATCTCTTAGGGCTTGATTTGCTGCATTATTAAAAGGGTGACGAAGGTAAACATGTTTGTTTTTTACCTGACCATATTTCCATTGACTCATATCACTACCTAATCGTTCGGTGATTTCTCCAAGCGCTTTATCCAAGCAATCCAATAGGAATTGATTCCTTCCTTGAATGGGTTCTGATCCAAACACATTATCCGGATATACAACCCATTCTAAAATTCTGGTCATCGGGACGCTGCTTAAATATTGCTGAGCATCTTTAGGGATTTTTTTAAGGGCTAATTCTTTGCGAATGATACCTTCCCAACGGTTATAAATCGTAGCGGCTTTTGAATCAGGCGTTAATCTATGATTCCAAGAACGCAATAAATCGAAAGCTTCACTTTGAAGTTTGTTATTGGGTTTGCATGAAAGTAATAATGGAGTAAGCATTCTGGCAGGTAGGGATAGATAGTCAGTCTGTAATTGAGCCATGTCCAACATAGATACTTTTCTTCCCGAATTAAAATATTCTTTAAGTCTATTTTGTCGGAATGGATCGGACCACTGAAATCCAATAGCATTCCAATGCTGGTAATCTGGTGGAGTAACATTCGCATTAGCGGTGACAAAAAATCCTTCATCCGGATTATAAATAGTGGGCTTTGCAATAATTGGCAGATAGTGATCCCATTCATAAGTGCCATCGCCCCACACCGCCGTCAAACCGGACCAATTTTTCCTGACTGGTGCGATACCCACAGCCTGCCATCCAATGTTGCCTGCCCGATCCGCCCAGATCATATTTTCTCCAGGAATATGACTATAATTGCAAGCTTCTCTAAATGATTCAAAATCCTGAGCCTGATCCATTCGTAAACTGGCCAAATAGGGAGATCCACCAATTTCCAGCCATCCACAACGCATAGCACAAGCAAATCCTTTGTCCTTGTTTAGATACAGGACTGGCCCATGCAACGTATAATAATGGGTGAAGTATTGGTCATCCATATCCTTCACCTTAATCGTATCTTCGATTTGATCCATTTTGGTCCAGGCACCTTTATATTTGTACTCAGTTGGATCATTCGGATTTAATTCATAAAAATATAAGTCTTCCGCATCAGTGCTATATACGGTGAGGCCCCAGGCCCCGTGCTCATTATGTCCAATAGATATGCCCGGAATTTCTGGCTCACCGCCTCCAATTACATTCCAGCCAGGTCCAATAAGGTGGGCCATATACCTTAATGAAGGAGTAGATTGTCTGCGATGCGGATCATTTGCCATGATTGGATATCCATTTTGGGTCTTACTTCCATCTACAATCCAATTGTTGCTTCCTATGTCAAAGATTTCTGAGAATTGATAATCAGGAGCATAAGGTTCAGGATCATAACTTTCTTGAGTCTGATAGGAGACAAGATCCTCTTTGCTAAACTTTATTGAAGTTCTGTAGGCATTATATAATTCAAGAATATCATCAAATAACCATTCTTTCTTGATTCGCTCATCAAGCTGTAATATGGGTTTTTGTGGATGGAAATAAAATAACTCCCTTACTTTGTCTTCTCCGACCAAGGCTATCATTCTACTGATCAATAATTCTGATCCAATATTTCCCAATAGACCTTGATGCCTGGAGATTACAATTTCAGCTGTCCATTTTTGTGGTAAGGTATTCAGCAATTTAAACTCAATAGGTAGTTCATTCTGGTGGGCTAAGATGTAATCAATATATGCATTCACTCCTCGCACATAGGAGGTGATTATGTTGACACCACGGGGATGATAGTAATTCATTTCCTCAACCATATCCCCTCTAAACTTAAATAGCCTGGTGCCGATATCGCGTTTTAACTCGCGGTGTCCTAATAGTTCAGCAACAGTCCCGGAAGATTGTCTTCGCCATATCTCAAATTGAAACAATCTATCTCTAGCAGCATAGTAACCCTGAGCAAAAAATAAATCAGACTCTGTGTTTGCATAAATATGGGGTACACCCCACTTGTCAACCAGAATTTCAACATCTTCTTCAAGGCCTTGAATATCAAATGATTGCGCAATTAAAGTAGAAAAAGATAAAATAAATATTAAAAAAATATTACATATGATAGACTTCGGTATGGTATTTGAATACATATTAAACATATTGTTAATGTGATAAAACAATTTAACTACGAGTTTTTTAATAAACTGTAAACCTATCTGAGAATTTTTTTTTTATTCATACCCCAACTCAATTGATGTTAATAGAGCCAGATCTTTGTCAGGGATTTTTTCATTTGAATAAATAAAAAAGAGCTGGTAGTCGCCCTTATGAGGTTTTATGGGAATCTTCAATTCCAAGAACTCTTCGCTATTTACATTTTTGTAAAAACTACTACCAATTATTGGCCCATTGGAATTATTTATTCTTACTTCGACCAATCCTTCATAAACTGCTTTATTAGGAAAGTAGTGATTCAATTTTATGTATTTGGTTTGCGTTAGATAGACATTCGGTAATGAAAATTTTGAACTATGTTTTACTTTTAAAAAAGATACTCCATTTTGAATTTCTATGGTTGAATTATCACTAATATTTGTAAGATCATTAACCTTAAAAATAGGATAGACAAGCTGAATTTGATCTCTGCCAGTGCTCGGTGGTAATCCATAAGCCCCAGCATCTTGGTAAGATGCCATTACTACGTAAGACCCTTTCTTTGCACTCATATCATGATCGGTTAAAGTATAGTTGCCTTGTATGGGTAAACTTCTTTCTGCTGACACAGTTATGTTTTCAAGACTTAATATCCAGTCGACCATGGTATTTACATCTTGTTCTTTCAGCTGGGGATGGGCTGACATGACTGTTTTTCCCCAAACGCCATTGCCACCCTTGATTATTTTCTGAATAAGATAGTCCTTGTCACTTGCAGTATATTTTTTTGAAATTTCAAAATAGCTAGGACCGTTTATTTTTTCAATATTATGATGACATGATTTACAGTCCGATCCATCAATGAGTTGTTTTCCGCTAGCTACCTTTGCGGCGTTTACATGTTCCAGGTGCCCTTGAGCCATCATCGTTAAATCTTGTCCTTCGGCCAAATATTGGATGGAAGCTTTTATCTTTTCGGGATTGAGGCTGCTCACGGCTCCATCTTCTGCATCGTATACTTTAATTTGATAAAAAAGTTCCCGGCCATACCAGAAATAAGGATTTCCCGGATCATCCAACTCAATAGACACCTTGGGTGGATCATTTCCGATGAGTACTGGATATTTTGTGGTGGATTTGTTTCCATGGTTATCTGCCACCGTCAATTGAACCTGATAAGCTCCAGGGATCTTGAAAATGTGGGTAGGATTTGCTTCTCTTGATTGTATTTCGTCAGAATCAAATGACCAAGCATAACTGAGTTTATCCCCATCAAAATCCATAGATTCCTGCCCACTGAAGTTTATACTTGCCGGACTTTTTCCTACATTTATATCTGCCATAATTCGAGCAACTGGAGCTTGATTGTTATCATGGAATTCAATCTTGTTAATCCTGGCTTCCAGATTTTGAGCAAACCATTTTTCTCCATATTCTAAAATGTAAAGAGATCCATCGGGACCAAATAGCATGTCCATTGGGTTGTGAAATTCGCTATTAGGTAGAAATTGATCTACTTTAACGTATTCGCCTTGTTTATCCACCTCTAAGACAAAAATCCAATCCCGCATCCATTCGTAAATGAAGATCTTACCTTCAAAAAAAGGAGGGAATTTTGATTTAGCTTTGGGGAAATCACTTGAATAATACGTAGGTCCTGCCATCGGGTTTTTACCTCCGGTTCTCACCCATGGAAAGTCTTCTGATTCATCGTAAGAATACCAGATGAGATAGCCTTGCATAGGAGGTAGATTAGTCAGACCGGTGTTATTGGCGGAATTATTGATCAAATGATCTGGATCGAACAATTCTCCAGACTCTTTAGTATCAAAATCATAATCGTAGTATGGTGTTCTGTTTCCCCGTGCAAATGGCCAACCCCAATTTCCGGGTCCCTTCGCCAAATTGACCCCATCAAATCCTTTTGGACCTCTCATTTCACCATCTTTACCAGCATCAGGCCCCACATCACCCCAAAACAACCAATTCCGCTTATTGTCAATGTCAAATCGAAACGGATTCCTCAGTCCCATGGTGTATATTTCTGGTTTGGTATTGGGTATACCAACTTGAAATAAGTTACCATCAGGTATGTCATAAGTCCCGTCATCGTTTACTTTAATCCGTAATATCTTACCTCTCAGATCATTGGTATTTCCGGAAGATCGCTGCGCATCCCATGGTTTTCTTCCAAGGCGATCATCAATTGGTGCAAAGCCATCTGATGCAAATGGATTGGTGTCATCGCCTACACCAATGTACAATAAGCCATCTGGACCAAATTCCAAGGCACCACCGCTATGACAACATTCATCTCTTTGCACAGGAATTTCTATGACTACACGTTCTGAGTTGAGATCTAATTGGTTTTCTTGAAATAGGAAGCGACTAACATGTTGAACTGGTCTCTCTCCTACGGGCGAATAACACAAATAAATAAAGTTATTATTTTCATAATCAGGATCAATAGCTAAACCGAGTAGACCATCTTCAAACTTAGTGTGTACTGGAAACTTTGTAATAGTAAAAAGAAGATCGACTTTTGGATCGTAAAGCTTTATTCCACCTTTACGTTCCACCACCAATATGCGTCCATCGCTGAAGATGTCCATCTCCATGGGCTCATCTAAGTTCTGAGCCAATATAGTTCTTGTAAATCGATTCTCATCCGGCATCGAATACTGACTTGGAGTGTAAGCAGGCAGGGGCAATTGCGCCATAGTATACGAAATGCCTCCAAATAAATGATCTAAAAATTCCTGCTCTTGGTAGGATTCAATGGTATGGCCAAGTCCTGTGTAGAAGGATTTTCCTCCATCGTATTCATGAAACCAGGCAATAGGGTGACGGTCTTCATGTATTCCACCTTCATAGCTGGCCTCATCCAGTGTAAGCAATACATTTATTGAGTCACTTATATATTTGAAATTGTACCATTCATCGGTCCTGCTCCATTTTGAAGGCAAATGTTTGGTTGAAAGGTGATTGTTGTTTGTTACTTCGATTGAGGCATTTTGAATTTTAGGATGATTCCTGAAATACCCACCCACTAAATCTCCAAACCAAGGCCAATCATATTCTGTAGTAGAAGCACCATGAACGCCCACAAAACCTCCACCGCTGCGGATGTATTTTTTAAATTGGTATTGCTGTTCTGCATTTAAGACATTGCCCGAAGTATTCAAAAAAATGACGGTTGAGAACCTTTGTAAGTTTTCATAATGGAAATAATCAGCACTTTCAGTATGTTCAATTATATAATCCTGCTGGTCACCCCATTTGAGGATAGCCTCTACGCCTGCTTCAATACTTTCATGTCTAAAACCATTAGTTTTCGTAAATACTAAAATTTCATGTTGATCAATACTTCTTTGACAACTGATTATTAGGCAGCTAACAATCAAACAAATCGCGACTATTTTCATCTAAAATTATTCAAATTTTGCAAACAGTGTTAAAATTAAAATATATTTGAAGAAATGGAAAATTCATGAAAATTCACACTTCGATCGCAGGACTATTATTTTTAGCAATGGCCTGTAATGAACCGAAAGTACCATCCCAAGATAACGTTATGATAGATACAGATATTACGCCTTTTGAGATTCAAGAAAAAAGCTTTGGATTATTAGATGATTCGACCCCGGTAACCCAGTTTATTATCAAAGAAAAATCAGGATTTGAAATGGGCCTACTTGATTATGGTTGTATCATGACTCATCTAATGGTACCGGATAAGGATGGAATAATTGAAGATGTAGTATTGGGCTTTGATGATTTAGATTCCTATGTAAAACACTCTCCTTATTTTGGAAGTATAGTGGGTAGATACGGAAATCGAATAGCCAGAGGTAAATTTTCCATAGATGATAAATCCTATACACTGGCTACGAATAATGGTGAGAACCATTTACATGGTGGCAACAAGGGTTTTGATAAACGAATCTACAAAGCAAAATCATTTGTTGAAAAAACGAAAGCAGGTGTGGAATTTAATTACACGAGTATCGATGGGGAGGAAGGCTACCCCGGAAATCTATCGGTTAAGTTTTTATGTTATTTAACGGATAAGCAGGAAATGGTTTTTGAATATGAAGCCACTACAGATCAAAAAAC
>JAHEJC010000365.1 GCA_024639065.1 Lewinellaceae bacterium
TGCTTTTTGAGCAGGCATTTCAATTCGGCTGTTGGTGGTAATAAAGTTAAGGACATCGGAATTAATTTTTAAATTAGCATCTGCGTTAGGAGGACCAGTGCCTGTGGGTTCATAACCTAAAACAATTTGAGAATTTGAAAAATCAACTATAGAGGCTTGTGCTGGTCTGATAAAAAGATTAAATACATTCAATGGTTGACCATTCAAGTTGAAGTCCCCTCCATCAATATTTATGGTATTCAAAACACTGAAAGCACTATTCAATATCCATCCTCCGGAAGGGCTTTGAAAATTTACCGAATTCTGCACTTCATGTCCTGCTAAATCAATCGGTATGTCTTTTTGAGTTCCATTGAATACAAGGGTTCCTGCAAATGCGAAATTCATGACGGGATCCAGTGTCAAAGATCCAAATATCTGTAATATCTTATCCGATGTGCCTATGAGTGTTGGATTGTTGGTAACACCTGTCCAAGTCATATTCAGGCATATAACCGTTGCCGAGTTAATCGTGACGGTTTGATTAGGACCGGTAAAAGAATTAGCGTCAAAAATGACGTTATCCCCTGCCAAAGGCACTACGCTATGTTGAGCAGACCCTCCAGTAGTGGTAGCCCAATGAGTTATATCACTCCAATTCCCAGTACCCCCTACCCAATAATAATCCAGGCTATAGCCTTGTAGGCTACAGCACAACAAAAACATCTGTAGTAAAAACCGGTTCGATCTTTCTAGATATTTACTCACCTCTTTTGCTTTAAAGACCTCTGTGCACGAATACAAGACGAAGCCAAAAACTTGAATACGCAAAAATTATAAGAATTTTGGACAGTTTTAAGCAGGCAGCGTTTTTAAACCGATAAAAACTTATGCCAGGGAACAAAAATTATGTACCAGAGGGACCTTAAAAGTACATAAAAGTACAGTTAAATGGCACTATTTTAACGATTGAAATGCTAAAAAGCGCATGTTTAAAAGAAAAATATTTGTCATATCAATTAGCTAATAATGCTTATTTCATCAGTAACACATCGCCTCCACCATCATACGAACCAGGACCATTATCATCAATATATTCTATGGCTATCTTATAAACATAGACTTCCGAGTTCAGTCTCTGGCCGTTTAATGAACCATCCCATCCTACGGATGGATCATCCGATTCAAACAGCAAGCTGCCCCAACGATTATATATCTGAAACTTGAAGTTATTTATTTGAAGACGAGGATCAAATGCTAATGAATAAAAATCATTGATCCCGTCATCATTGGGAGAAAAGACATTCGGTGCATAGAGATCAAAATAAATGCATTCCCTTGTTGAAAGGACAAATTCATCAAAGAACATACAATTACCATCGAAAACTGCTACCGTGTATACCCCAGGATTTGATAACATCCGGATTCCTTCGGTAGATCCATCAGACCAGGTATAACTACCATTGTTAATCGAAATATCGATTGGGTAAGCAACATCATCGCAAATAAGCGTATCCGGACCCAGATCCACAAAAGCTGTATTAAAATGAGATGCATTTACGGATGCATCGTTTGAGCAACCATTCAGCATGGCCATGACTTGGTAAATTCCAGGTTGAGAAAATTCCCGTTCACTATCGGTATTACCATCACTCCATATAATAGATTCAGCATTCGTCTGTACTGTTAAAAGAAATGATTCATTGGGGCAAAAACTAAAATCTGATCCTAAGCTCACTGTAGGCAGTTGTTTAACATTGACTAAAATACTATCTTCCGAAGAGCATCTACCAAAAGAGGACACCACGTAGAATGCTTGCGTTATTTCCAGTGCTGGGTTTATCGTTGCCGTTGTCTCACCATTAGACCAAATGTAAGTCGCACCTTCCACGGATGCATCCAGTAAAATGGATTCTCCAGCACAAATTTCCGGATCACTTCCTAAATCAACTTGTGGAGGAACTGTAAAGTTTAAAACAAACGTATCGACTACATCGCATCCTGCCTTAGAAATTCTGAGCCAATACTCTCCTGATTGCGTCAGTTCAATTAAAGGATTGGTGCTGCCTGTGCTCCAGGCAATAGAAGCTCCTGGAATAGTGGCATCCAAAGAAACCACTTCTCCAGCACAAATTTGCTCTCCACTTTCCAATGGTAATTGCGGAATGTCAATTACTTCTAAGGATAGAGAATCAGTAAACGTACAGGATCCAATACTCCCAGTTAGGGTATACGTTCCCGTTGAAGACAAATCCCGATCAATATTATCTATTCCATCATTCCAAAGATAATTTGCTTCGGAAACCGGATCAATATAATTAATGCTCAAAAATTGTCCCGCGCATAGAATGGTATCATTCCCCAATTCAAATACGGGAGGGGAAATAAAATTAAGTTCAATAGTATCCGATGCTTCGCATCCCTCCTTTGAAACAACTAACCAATATATATTTGACTCGGTAAGTTCAATAACCGGATCTGTACTACCTGTACTCCACAAAACCGATACTTCATTAATGGAAGCATCAAGGATTACTGTATCTCCTTCACAAACCTGTCCTTCAGATGAAAGGTTAAAATCAGGTATTTCTACATATTCGAGTATTATGCTATCCTCATTAGTACAGCCATTAAGTTCAGCCGTAAGTTTGTAAATTCCTGCCTGATCTAATATCCTGTTTGCATCCATAGGACCATCGCTCCATAAATAATTGGCTCCGGTCAGATTTAAATCCCCATTTACATTAAGTACTTCGCCTTGACAAAGTGTTTGATCAGGGCCCAGTTCTACTTGAAAATCTTCCGCTTCCAATACATAGATGGTATCAATTAAATCACAATCATTGGCATAGGTTGCTTGCACCCAATAAACACCTGGATTGGTGACTATAAGTTGTGGGCTAGTAGAACCGTTGTTCCAGGAATAATCTATAGCTCCTATTAAATCTTTTTCATTAAGTGTCAGGCTGGTTTCCCCTCGACAGAACACCACATCATCTCCGAGCAAACCAAACTCTACATATTCTTCTGCACTTTCAAATATCCATCCAGTATTATTAGCAATATCTGTGCTATTTTCTCCTGCATAAAAATCCGCTCCCCCCCTGGCAATCTGATCTTGCATTTGAATAAAGTCTCCATCCACTTGACCTGATTTTTTTTCGATGATGGAAGGATTACCAATCTCGGTTGACTTCAACCTTAGTTGGATGCAATTATTTCCTCGAATCTGTAAGTGATCAACAACCTCCTGTACTTTGCCACTTTCCAAAGTATAGGAGCGACCATTGGCAAATAATAATGAATCAATAGTATGTTCCCCATATACAAAGGCGTCATTATTAAATTGTAACTTGTTTATTTTAACATTACCGGCTTGTTGATCAAAGTTATCGATGCGTTGCATATAAGATGTTCCGCTCGCAGAGGAGAAAATAACATTATTAAAGGCAAACTCTTTTTGCCATCTAATTGAAGCGGTCTCTTCATGATTTAATTCGATGGTTGATAAATCCGCATCAAACTTTAAGCTTTTTCCATCGTACAAATTTATAGTACCATAGTTGAAGTTTCCATCATATTCCAGTAATATATGCGAAGTATCCAAGTCAATATTCATGGCTGCAAAAGGAGCCCAAATATCCATACGACCAGATTTAACATCAAAGCTATTCGTTTTTAAACCACCCGAATTCAACCAAATATAATTTGATTGCCAGTCGTCTAATAAAGTTCTATTACCCGAGCCGGAGAATCGATAATTAGCTATATGTACACCTGAGGTATGAATAAAATGTTCAGGCTCATTGCCACGAAATTCAATATCATAAAAATCCACTAGGAAGGGTGTCTGAATATTCAAAGAGCCGTAAATGAACATTTCGCCACAGCAATTGCCCAACGAATTACGTCGAGAAAAACGAGTACTTTCCGGTGGCCCGTCCCAGGTAAAATTTCTGCAAGTAGCAAGATAAAATGTTTGGGTCTCTACATATTGATCTGGACCAGAAAATGACTGGTTATCAAAAAATACATTATCGCGAGATGTGGGAATGCACTGCCCGCCCATGCCCCCGGAAATTAATGACCAATGTGACGGATCTTCCCAATCCCCAGAGCCGCCTACCCAGTATAAATCACGGCCCAATATATCGTCAATGATCCAGCCAGAAGTATTACCGTTATCAAGGGACTGTGTGGCAGTAAAGGTTGCTCCCGAATAAGCTATATCCTCAATGATAAGATTAGAGCCGGTTTGATCGCGGTTACTAAATATAACTGCGTTGTCCCCTTTGTAAAAGGAGGATATAGTGATGGAAGCATCACAACGACCATTAGCATCCAGGGTATCAATATAAATACTATCATTAACCGTGTCATACTGATGAAACTGATAAACAAATCCCGGATTTAAAAATGTTTTATCACAAAACACCTCGCCGGTTATCTCCCCATTTCCATAAAACCTAAGAAATTTAATGCGCGATTTTAGGGAGTTTACTCTTATGGAACCCCAGCTATTAAAATAAATATGATGCCACTGCAGCGATTGGTGGTCCTCATACCGGCCCCCATTATACATACTCCCACTCCATTCAAAGGTTATCCTGGATGTACCCGCATCCAAATTTAATCCATGGGAATATATATCAATGTATACTCCATAATATCTTTCCGTTCGCAGAATAACGTCACTATTGTTTAGCGATAGCCTCCTATCATTTTCATTATCACTAGCGAGGGTTTCAAAGGTAAAAGTATACGATTGCGTATTGATATGTCCAGATAAAAAATAAACAAAATATAGAGTTTCAAAATCGCTTTCAAAAAGCCATTCGCCATTTCCCGCGAAGTAAACATTTCTTAAAAATCGATTACCAGTCAGGTCAATGGTTTCGTTTTGGTCATTGGATAAAAAATATACATCACCAGCCAAATTCAAATCTAAATTTGGGTGCAATTTTAGTGAGCCAAATATGTTCAAATTCTCCGTTTCAGTGGATACAAAAATAGGTGCTCCGCTAATATTTTGCCAGGTCATATCTCCGCATAAAGCATCTTCTGCATCAATCGTAACGGTATTATTACCGGTAAAAGAGTTTTGGTCAAAGATGACCGCATCCGCTGGAGAGGGGATACATCCCCCACCTGCTCCTCCACTTACTCCAGACCAATTATTTGGATCACTCCAATTGCCTGTACCACCAACCCAATAAAGTGTTACGCCGGCCCGATCATTTATAGTCCATCCGTTGGTATTGCCCAAATCAGCACTGTTATTTGCAGTAAATGTTCCGGTGCCTAATGCATGAATGTTCCGTATATTAACATATTCTAAATTTTGGGATTGATTGAACTGCAACGTAGCAAACCCACTGGGACGAATGGTGTTGAGGGTTATTGGCTGGCTACATTGTCCCTGAGCTGACAAACTGCCAATAATCATCGTGCGTCCATTTTCAAATTTATAAGACTTTGCGGGTGACAATAAAAGAGTATTTATCATCAATTCGGAATAGAGTAACCCATTGTTTTTAAATTCCAATTTGTTAAATCTAATGTTTGGAGTAGCATTACTCCAGAAATCCTGAAAAGACCACCTGACGTAATTAAATAAGCTTACTCCGGAACCAGCACTAAATGTAAGATCATGCAATTGTATAGCATTACTTCCAAAGATTCTGACACTGGGAAACCTTGAAGTCAATTCAATTTCTGAGGTTCCTTCATTGAGCGTAAGGTTGTCCGTATTTATACCCAGGATGGGTAATAACTCCCAATCATCTCTGCGCGCTGGATCGATAATACCAATCAGTCGTATAGTTGAGCTTGACAAATCCAATGTAGTGAAACTGTAAGCAAACACATGCAAATTTTTTGCTAAAACATCAAATCCATTAGTTTGAAATCCGCCACCATTTATCACGATGGAACTGTCGACACGAAGGTCACCTTGTAATGTCCACATACTAGAAGATGCTCCATTAATTTCAAAAGCGCCTTGTATGGCCTTGCCGGCACAACTAATTGAACCTACCCCATTTCCATCAAATCTAAGGTTCCCATTAAATGCAAATTCCATGTTGGGTATTAGAATGAAATCGCCTCCTATATTTATAGAGTTTTCTGCAGGGCCAACAAATCTGGGATTTCCAGTTGCTCCTGTCCAATTCATAGATAAGCAAAATATATTCTGGTTATTTACATTGACAGCCTGATTGGGGGCGGTAAAAGAGTTAACATCAAAAAATACGTTGTCAGCAGCTGATGGAACTGAATTATGTTGGGTATTGCCACCGGAAGTCGTAGCCCAATGGGTAATATCAGACCAGTTACCCATTCCTCCAATCCAAAAATAATCCACGGCTTTGGAGTGGATGATACTGTTAAAAATAAACAGTATCATCAACCCCGTTTTCAATTGGGTTTTGAAAGTCATCAATCTTGATTTTCTAATTAAGTGTTATAGATCCTCTAAGTGTAGACACGAAAATAGTAAAAATAGATTTAGGAACTTATTTTATTGCTGTTATAGTAAACAAAACAAAAACGCCAGTTATTATTTGGTTTATCCTATCATTTTATCAGGTCTTACCCAAGCATCGAATTCTTGTTCGGTGAGATATTTAAGTGTAATTGCTGCTGCTTTAAGTGTCGATCCTTCTTTATAGGCTTTTTTGGCAATTTCTGCTGCTTTATCGTAACCAATTTTTGTATTTAGCGCTGTCACTAACATCAGCGAGTTATCCAAATGC
>JAHEJC010000366.1 GCA_024639065.1 Lewinellaceae bacterium
CCTGAGGCAGAAAGACCGGCCTTAGCCAACGTCTTGGTGAGCGTACGTTCTGCTAGCAGGGTGGTCTCCCGTTTATATATGTCGTTCTTCTCCTCAAAAGAAGTCTTGAGGAAAACCTCTTCCGCATCCATAATGGAATACCGCCTGTCTACACCCGCATTCTCAAAAAGCTTGATCACTTTTCTCTGAAACCGCTCCTCCTGACCACTCAACCAGACCTTTAGAAAGGGAATTATTTCCTCTGTAGTTCGTGTGTAAGGGGGGAGCTGAGTAGCCACTGAAGTTATTTTTACGCTCATGCTTTTTTAATTATCCATAGGTAGCGAAAGGCCCACCGCCAGGTTATCGTGCTTTTGGAAGTTAGTCTTTTTGAGTAACCTTCTAGGTCTTTTCGCTTAAATGCTTTTAGTATAGAGGTAAGTCCGTCTTCTTTGGTCATTTGATTACTGAGAACAGAGGTGAGCATCTTGAACAGCACGTAAGCCAGCCAGTGGCGGTGGAGGTCATTTACAGACACTCCTATTCTGGCATTTTTCAGAAGAGTTTGAATAAAGGCTAGCGCCACTTGGTCTTCAAAATGGTGCAGAAACAGCGTACACATGGCTATGTCATACTTCTGGGTTGCGAAACCTTCGGACAACACATCCTGTTTTCGATAGCTTATTTCAGGGAAATCGGCAGATAGTTCGATGGCATATTCTATGGTAGCTTGATTGGCATCTATTCCCAGCAGATCGAATGTGTATCCATTTTTCTTTCCATAAGAAGCTACCTGTCTCAGCATATCACCATTTCCACATCCTAGATCTACTATGCTGATGGTCTGCTCTTTGGGATGATTCTCTAGCAATGCTTTGAGCCCATCTATGGTGATTTTATTTCCTCCCAGCCACTTGTTTATTCTAGCCAGCTGATCTAGTGAACTAATGAGCACATCTCCGCTCATGCCTAGATCATCCATGATCTCCACTTCTGTGCTTCTATGTGTTGTGTCTATAAACATTACAGTTCTGCTTTCATGGGCTCACCATGGGTTTTTTTTATAATGAGTGGCAGTAGGAATGGGAAAGCTTTTAGACCTGTCATAATTACCTCAGAAAACCATCCAAGGCTGAAAAGCTTGGCTATAACATGCCCTGATTTAAGCCGAGTGCTAAACTCAGTGTTCCACATCTCAGCGTAGCGTTTTTCTAAATCTTTTTTGGTGGCAATCTCTCCAGTTTTGTATTTGAGTATGAGCTGAGAAGCCATTTGGGCAGCCCTGATGGCCATACTCATTCCGTTTCCAGCTAAGGGATGAATCATTCCAGCACTATCTCCACACATCAACACGTGATTTTCGACAGGTTGTTTCGCTGAAAATGACACTTGGCTAATGGTCAGCGGCTGGTCAAAAGTGAGTTCGCATCCGTTGAATACTTCTTTCAAATACTTGTTTTGGCTGAGCACTGCATCTTGAAAATCAGTGATGTTTTTATATTGTTTAAAGGATTTAAAGTCTGCTATGTAGCATACATTGATAAGATCTGTTTCTACTTTGGAAATGCCACAGTAACCTCCCTGGAAATTATGCAGTCCCACAGCATTTTCAGGAAAGGCTCCTCGATAATGTGCTTTCACACCTAAAAACGGAGATGGTTTTTTAATGAACGCCCTATTCATTTTGATATCTAAATTTGAGCGTTTTCCGAAAGCGCCTATAACTAACTCTGCGGTGTACACTTCACCTTGAATGGTACTCACAGTGAATTGATCCTCTTTAAATCGAACATCGTCAACCATTTCATGTACGATATGGGCGCCATTTCCATACGCCATTTTAGACAATTCCCAGTCTATGCAGTAGCGGCTTATTCCAAAACCTCCCAGAGGTAGTTTTGTGCTCACCGATCTGCTTCTAGCAGTACTTAGCGAGAGTTCCTCTATGCGTTTAGCGCCATAGACAAATGGGTTAAAGCCAAGTGCTTTTAAGTAAGGAAGCACCTCATTGGATATGTACTCACCACACACCTTGTGTTTAGGGTACTCTTGCTTTTCTATTAAAAGAACGGACAATCCCTTTTTCGACAAATGAACTGCACTTATCAATCCTGCCAGTCCACCGCCAATTATGATGACATCGTAGGACACTATTTGCTGCTAGTTTTATGGTCCATGTTTAATTACTGATAGTGATTTAAGTGTAGGGCATGTACTTCATGGCATGCAACGGCCTCAGCTATGGTTTCGGCGCCTCGAAGCACCGTCCATACCGGGCTGGTTTACAATAGACTCTAAAATAGCAAATTAAAACCCGATTTCAACGGGCGATAAACCATAGGCGTTGTTACCTGAAGTAGCCATTACCGAACAAGCCTTAAGAGAGATCCCGGAACTCATCAAAATTATCCGGAAAAATACGGCATGATAAAGCCCTGGAAGAATAGAATATATTGGTCAATACCAGACTTTGGATTTACAAACTGAACTTAGGTAGGCAACCCAGATAAGTGTTATGGGAGCCAACGTTCTTGTGTATGGCTTCGTTTCGCAATTGGGCCCGAGTGAGTTACACAAAAGTTTATTTAATTCGTAAAATAATGCATTATTGGGTAAAAGTTGGTGGTATGAGCCATACCCTTTGTTGTGAGGCGTTCTTATAAATCAATAAAATCGTAATGAAAATTCACAAAACGGTGCCTTGCCTTCATTCAGTTTTATTCCCATGTTCAAAATTCCTTTAGCAATATTGGAGGCATCAATGTTTATACTATCAGATAGATCAAAATAAATGATACTTGCCAAGAACGATAACTGATGATCTTTTAAAGCTATGTTATCGGGATCGGATGCTTTCAGTGACAAATATATTTCCTCTGCTTTTTGAAGCTCCCCTGAGTATAAATAATCGACTGCACTTTGTGCAGTCTTCTCGATTTTGGCATACTGTTTATTTTTACCATCTGGAAAATGAAGATTTATTGAATCATTTTGGATTGAAAGGGACAAGCCGTTAATTTCAGTGCTGAACATTCCATTATCGTTAGTATATAACGGAGTATATAATTGCTCGTCAATTTTAAAATATAAATTGCCATCGTTTTGACCAATATCGATATTTCTAATTGCCGAATATTCGTAAGTTCCAATGCTACTCAAATAATCTTCTGAATTGACAAATACCATATCTTGGGCTTGGTATGCTATTACAAAATCCAGGATAGGATCGATTCCATTACTATAATCTTTCCAGAATAATTCTAAATGTTCATCTAAAATTGTTGCGGATCTACTGTCTGCTTTGAAAAAAGTTGGGTGGTATAGAGAAGATAAGCTTACCGTTGTACCAGTGTTGTCCAGTTTGTAGTTTTCAGGATCGCCCGGATGTGATGGAGAGGCACAAGGATATTCACCCACAATTATCGCTTCAGTTCGCTGTTCTAATTGATTCACCATGGTGATCGCTGCAGAAAAAGTATCGTAACCTGTTAGTACAAAAAGTTTTCCTCTCTTATTAATTTTAGGTCGATTAAGAATGCCTTGTATAAATTTTAAACTGTAGGGAAAACTGCCACCCCCATTGTAACGTAAGTCCAAAACAAATTTATCCACATCCACCGAATCAACCACTGCCCATAGTCTTTTGGCAAAAGCCGTGGACGATTCGCTATCCATATTACCTATCCGATTATATTGGAAATACACTAAATTCTGACTTGGATCATGATCAAACCAATAATAGCGATCCAGATTTCTTTGAAAATATGAATCCCCCTTTTGAATTGTTTTAAATAGTGTTTGTTTTTCTTGTTTAGGGGTCAGATTTTTTAATGTACGTTCAATCTGAATTCCATCTTTTTCAAAAGAAAACATGGCTACATCAGGGCTATCCGAAATTCCCAGGCCAAATAACAATCCAGGAAGATGAAGGTAACTTCCTATAAATTTCTTGATTCTTGAAGAATTGGTGTGGGGAATAACCTGCTTTATTTGCTCAATAATAAGATTAATTCCTGTTCCGTTGATTGATATTATTTTATGTCCAAGAATTTCCTGATAAGCTTCGCTGGTTTTGATAACGTAAAGTCCGTCTTCAAACCATTTAATGGATATGGGCAGATAGCCAAATAACTCATATCGCGATTTACTACTTACATAAGAGTGACTTTCATTTAATGAGGCAACAATTTTGAAAATTTCTACATAACATGATGCGTCACACGTTTCTTTTTCTTGGATTTTGCTTTTAGCATTTTGAACAACTGTCAATAGATTCTCTTTTGAATTATTCCAAAAGGGCGATACGTGTTCCTTCTCAATTAGAGCATACAATTGATCAATGTCTTGAATAACTTCTTCAGTTGTTGTTTGAGCCTTCAATACAGATGCGCAAATAATTAGAAACAAAGTTAGAAGGTGTTTTTTCATGTTAATTGCTATTGACTCACAATGGTTAGTATATGATGCGTAGTATGCCGATAGGTGCCTATGATTTCTAAACATTGTTAGGGGCTTCTATCCTTTAAGGTTTGGGTTTTGGTAGCTCCTTCAGTGAAATTCTGACTAATTCACTTAACCATTCTCTGTCCTCAATTTTGTCCTCAATCAGAAAACTTGGTTTTGCTCCAGGATATGCAGTTGATTCAACTACCTCCCCAATAAATTCTCGACCCGATTTTGTTGGCTTAATGAACAGTTTGTTATCACAAATAAGTCCAAATATTTTGCCATCTGAGTAAATTCCGTATTCTCCGAACATCTTTTTTGCCGTTATTTCTCCGGCATTTTCGATTTGCTCAATTACGAAGTCAACAAACTCTTGGTCAGAAGCCATTTTTATTCTTTTAATTTGAAATAAGGATTATAAATTAATCCAATTACATTACCAAAAGGGTCTTTAACAGTTGCTGTCATTAATTCGCCTCCGGCATTGTATGGCTTTTCGTTTTCTGTTGCCCCGATTTCAATCAATCGGTCGTAAGTTTCCTGGATTTTCTTGACTCCCCAATATGAAACTACGCTTTCAACTTTGTCCATTGTTGGATTTTCTTCTGGCTGTAGTCCCAATTCATAACCGCCTATGTTAAACCCAACATAGTAAGGTTTATCAAAGTATGGTTGAACACCAAAAGCTTTGGTGTACCATTTTTTTGCTTTTGTTATATCTCCAACCTTATAAATGGTTGTTCTCAAACCCAACATATCAGATTTATCAATAGTATTTTTAGTTTAATTTTTTTCCGGACTTACTTGGGTGATACCAACAGTGGAAAATAAAACTATAAGCCAATTGTCAATATTCATTTCTCACGTTTATCTTAATTGCGCCTAAGGTTTTTGTTTATGCTTAGTTGCGTGGTTAAGCAACTCATTTAGTAAACAAATACTTGCCAGAGAAAATTCCGAAGGAATTTTCCAAGTAGGCGAGAACCTGGCAATTAATTATACACGTGTTTGTAAGCAGTTATTCATTCCGTTTTAAATTTTGGACTTCCAATTTGTTCAAAGCAATCAGAGCTTGGTTTTTCTCTTGGGTTATTGAAGAATCGGTTTGCCGATTCCATCGCACATTGATTACTCCAATTTGTCGTTGGTGTATGTTTCCACCCTTTGAAAATTAAATGATAGCTGTATTCAAAATTCTTGGTCATTGATGTTGCCCATTTTACTGGTGTTTCGTTATCATATTCTCCGCTTATGAATAAAACAGGAATACTGCTTTTTATAGCTTGGTTTTCAATTTCCGATACTCTTTTTACTCCCCAAATTTTGCAAACTTTATCATCAAATACAGCAGGCGAAAGACCTTTAACTTCCGGATACTTGTTTGTCTCGTTCTCTATTCGTTCTAAATCATTGAATGGATTTTCTTCTGCACACCAAACCGAAAGGCGCATTCCTATTCCTGCACCTCCACTTGGCTCTTGGAAAAGATATGACAGTTGTTCTTTTACTGATGACAAGTCGTTATTTAATAGTTTATTTATCTCGAACGGTATATTAGGGACGCTTCCAGTAGAAGCAGAAGTAAATACGGTTATTAAATCTTCTCCTTTAACATAAAATGTTTCCATTTCTCCATTTCTGGGATTTTCGACATCAATCTCTAGGGGATTTATTGTTTTCTCTTCTAAGTATTCAAAAAATCGATTTTTAATGTCTGGATAAGCGGAATTACATTTTTCATTGTTTTCACAGTCGGAAAGCAATGTCGTAATTGATTCCAAAAGGTTGTGCACGCTCTCTTCATCGTAGTTCACTTCTAATGGGAGCGGTGAGTCCATAACGACACTTCTTATTCTATCTGGAAAATCGCGCATTAAAACTTGAGCAATTTTAGTACTGTAAGATATTGTAAGTAGATTGTACTCTTCGATTTCTAAAACACTTACCAAGTCACTGATGTCCGCTGCAATTTCATTTGTGTTATAACCGTTCAGGTCTATTCCCTCTTTCTCTAATCTTTCTTTGCAGTCCTTTGCCGCTTCATTAAAAAGCTTGTCATAGTTTGCCGAATTAAAATTCGATTGATTGGATTCATAGATTGCTCTTGACCATTCAGGACAATCCAAATGCGGTTTTGCGTAGTAATTCCCACGTTGCTCTAGTAGAATAAAATCCCTATCATCAAGATATTTGTAATAGTTCATATACTGTGCTGTTGGCATAGTTGTAGAACCTGGACCACCAACGGTGTAAATAATAGGGTCTTTCTTTGGATTTTCGCTACGACTTTTAAAAATA
>JAHEJC010000367.1 GCA_024639065.1 Lewinellaceae bacterium
CTTTCTTAATTTTAAATGGTTCACCAGCCATCGGATGAATCGTACTGTCAACGGTGGCTACTAAAACTTTTTGTCCTGAATCCACATTTGGAGCACCACACACGATCTGTTTGGGGCCATCACCATAGTCTACCGAAGTAACCTTAAGTTTATCCGCATTAGGATGTTTTTCGCAACTCAATACTTCACCCACAACAATACCTGCTAAAGATCCTGGGATGGATTCAAAGTGCTGAATGCCTTCTACTTCCAATCCAATATTGGTAAGAATTTCACCTAGTCGTTCTGCTGGTATATCCAGCTCCAGGTATTCTTTCAACCAATTATAGGATATTTTCATTTTTATTTATTTTTTTCAACAAACCTCAAAGATAAAATTTTCTATCTGCGTCAAAAGATTGATCCTATTCTGATAGCAATTTTTCTTCAACTTGAAATACTTCAAGTCGTTCGCCATTTTCATGGATAAAGGAGATAATACTTAAATCTTCACTTTTCCAAAGTGGATCAAGTTGAGTCGTAAACGTAAATGACCTTGATGTACCACTTGAATTTAGATTCACTGGTTGACCATTTAAAGGTGTTATAATTTTGCGTAAAATGTGTCGATGCAGATAATCATCTTTGATCATATCCGGCGTAGCCTGAGCATTGACAATATTATCTTCTAAAACGAAAACCGAAAGGAATGCATCCTGAGACAGATCCTGTAATAAGGTTGCTGTGATTTGGATGTTCAACTGATTAGTTTGCAGATTAACTTGAAGATTGTTTTCAAGCATAAAAGGAGAAGGAATTTCAAGTTCTTGCTGAATTCTTATAGCCCAGTCACTGGCATTTATAATTCGGCTAGCATCATTATCGAAGATTTTTCGGTTTATTGTAGCAGCAGGATAGCCCAACGGCTCACCTAATAGAGACTGTAAGGCTTCAGTCTCTGTAGTTTTAAAATCTTGGGTACTACTGGGATAAGGTTTAGCAAAGAATCCAGCATGAAAAGATACCACCACTAATTTATCTCCAAGGTCTTCTTTTAATGATTGCAATAAAGCAGTTCCCGCAGGACAATTTCCACATCGCACGCCGGTGTACTCTTCCACCAATACCTTTCGAGCTGCATTTGTAGAGAGGTCAACAGAACGGTTTAATGTGGGTGGTATTTCAGTACATCCTATGATTAAAATTACCGTAATTAGTATGAAACCTATTCGATTCATTCATTTAAAAATTTGAAATTATGCCTAGTTTCATTCCATTGAAGGCCGGCTCAAACCTGCAAATTCCACCGGCACAAACAATCCCTTCCACCTGTCGTACATAACTTAGATTAAAACGATTTCCAGCTACTTGATAAACGCAACCAGCGGTATAATAATGTGCTCCGGAGTCTCCATTTTTACCAATATTATACATATTCGAAAAAGTTACTAACCATCTTGGTGCCCATCCCAACTCCAGCAAAGCATGTACCCAGGAGCCTCTATCTTCGTCAGTAATCATTAATTGTGTTTCAAAGCGAATGGATTTGTTTTGGGAATAAGTACGTAAATACTCCAGGTAGGGAGTAATTGTTCTTATAGAAGGCACACCTGGTTTTAGTTCATATATTTGTTGATTGTAATTTTGTAGTTGAATACCTAGTACAAGTCGCCATACACGTTCCTTCGCAATTAAATTTTCCCATAACCACTCATTATACAACTTGTCCCCCTCCAGGTTTTCAACATAAGAGACATGAAAAGTGGTTTTCCATCGTTCGGATATTTTTTTTCTAAATTCAAATTGAATTGCTTGTTCACCCAGCTCCTGAGTGGCAGCGGTGTAAAGTGTAGTCAATCGATAACTGTTTTGTCTAGTCATCGGTGGAAGGAAATTGAGTAGTCCATCATTCAAAGAAACCTGTGGTCTGACTCGGAAAGTAAAATTACGGGTGCGCTTGACTTCCAAACTTATTCCTAAGCCTTTTGCTGCATAGTTCAATGAACTATAAAGTACACTGCCTCTTTTTTGAATAAACGTATTGCCTTTTACTTCATTGCCAGATCCGTCAATCCGGGTGCCCACGGGATCATTCATAGCATCTTTGGATTTAGCAGCAGTTTCTATGTACCAGGTAAATGATCCAGCGTAAAGGGTATTAAAAACGGTATAAGCATAGGTGTTGTATTTAGGGATAAACTGATCTGGTTTTTCATAGGTATTGAGGGTAGCGATTAATGAATTCATAGAGGGGTCATCCAACGTACGGTTCGTGATTCCGACCCCAGGTGTAATTGAGATTTTGCCTAGGCTTACATATCCATCTAGAGAGAACCCTTTTATGATAGGATTATATAGCGCAAAACGATTTTTTTGCTTTCCGGTAAATCCTTTCAAAGTCCAGTTTGGATGGATGTTATAGGCCAGCTTTAATCCGGTCAGTGCATTGTCTATACCTAAAGCCCGTTCCTCATAAGATCTGAAAATGATTCCGGTACCGATTTGATCATATATATATCCAGCAGCAATATTCAACTTTGCGATTTTCTTTTCAATAAACCATCTTCCGATCCCTTGATCGGAATAAGACCCTTGTGGATTAAAGAGATTACTTTGATGGAAAAGATCAAATCGAATTCCAATGGTAAATCCCCAATTGTTATACAACAAGGAAAGCCAGGATTCTGATCCATATAACTGGTGATCATATTGTGGTGTATTGGCTGCACCAATGGTAGAGTCCCGAATGAAAAATTGAGCGCGGGTTTCTAGATTCCCTGCTAATGAACCTTGTGCATTGACCTGAGCCGTTAAGAATGCTAGGCAGACAATAATGCTTGATAATAATCTTACAGGTATGTTATGAGGATGACTCAATTATAGCGAATTAAATCTTCTATCAGTTAATTAGAAGTTAAATGCGAAATATCAGAAATTATCTTTGCCTGGATTATCTTATGTTTACGTTTGATGAAATTAAACGACAAAATTAACACGTTTAGCTTATGAAGTGGGTCTTTCCTATTCTATTTTTAAGTATTATTTCAGTTTCAGCGCAAAAGGTAATTCCGGCTGCTGAGTTGAAAACGCTCGAAGGTAAAAAAGTTAACTTGACGGATTATATCCAGGAAGGTAAGGTTACCATTATAAATTTTTGGGCTACCTGGTGTGCTCCATGCAAAAAAGAATTGGATGCGCTGGCTCCGATTTATCCGGAATGGGAAGAAAAATATGGGGTTAAGTTTTTAGCGGTTACCGTAGATGATAGCAGAGGATTTCCCAAAGTCAAACCTATGGTAAAAGAGAAAGATTGGCCCTATACAGTCCTTTCTGATGTCAACCAGGAGATGATGCGTAAGTTGAATTTTTTCTCAATTCCTCAAATGTATATTGTAGATGGGGACGGATCTATCAAACACAGTATCACGGGTTACATCCCTGGATCTGAAGCCGATCTCGAGTCAAAGATAGCTGCATTGAGTAAGTAAAATGGGATTAATGTAGTAGCGTGTTTCAGCCACTTTCATACCTACCGCAGCTTCCGGTAATTTCTATAAAAATATTTCTTGGAAACTTGAATATTGCGATTATACCTTTGAACCACAACATCTGTCGGAAAATATAATCTAATTTTATATAGTTCCTTAAATAAACTAAAACCTGATCTCGAATTGCTTATAAGCTAATTTGAATGTCTGGGAAATAGAGCTTTTCCAATATCATGTAAAATAGAATAAATTATTCCATTTTTTATCTTTAGTGTAAATCCGGATTGAAGAGACTGGATAGCATTAATATCTAGGTAATTTTTTATGCTTAAATAAAAATTGATATGAATAGATGGATTAGTAAAACAGGGATTGCAATGGGCATATTGTTTCTGGTGGCGTGTAGCTCAGACAAGCATTCCCCAGAGGATAAAAAAAATAAACCTAATATCATTTATATTTTGGCTGATGATCTAGGTTATGGTGATTTAAGCTGTTATGGGCAATCCAAGTTTTCAACACCTAATATAGATAAACTTGCATCACAAGGAATGTTATTCACCCAGCACTATGCTGGTAGTACTGTTTGTGCTCCTTCCAGATCGGCTCTCATGACCGGACAGCATACAGGACATACCTTTATCCGAGGTAATAAAGAAGTTCTACCGGAAGGACAATATCCAATTCCGGATAGCACGTATACGCTAGGCGAATTGCTTCAACAGGCAGGTTATAGAACCGGAGCCTTTGGCAAATGGGGATTGGGTTTTCCCGGGTCGGAAGGCGATCCGATGAATCAAGGATTTAACACTTTTTTTGGATATAACTGCCAGCGACTAGGCCACCACTATTACCCTTATCATTTGTGGTCTAATCAGGATTCGATTCCGCTTAATGAAAATGCAGGTGACGCTAAAGTGATTTATGCACCGGAATTGATTCATCAAAAAACCCTGCAATTTATCGATGACCATCAGGATGAACCTTTCTTCCTTTTTGTTCCAAGTATCATTCCTCACGCTGAATTAGCAGCACCAGAAAAATATATGGCAAAGTTTAGAGGGAAATTAGAACCTGAGCAGTCTTATGCAGGAACCGACGAAGGTAAAAATTTTCGGAATGGTCCTTATCAATCTCAAAAAGAAACCCATGCTGCTTTTGCTGCCATGGTAACTTTATTAGACGAACAGGTTGGAGAGATTATGAATAAAGTAGAAGCCTTGGGACTTTCGGGTCATACGATGATCATTTTTACTTCTGACAATGGACCCCATCTGGAAGGAGGGGCTGATCCGGAATATTTTGATAGCAACGGACCATTAAAGGGATTCAAAAGAGACCTCTATGAGGGCGGGATTCGAGTGCCTATGATTGTCAAATGGCCTGGCGTAATCGCTCCTGGAAGTCAATCGGATCACCTATCAGCATTTTGGGATATTTTTCCTACTGTAGCGGAAATGACTGGTAGCTCAATTCCTGATTATGTCGATGGTGTTTCATTTCTTCCCACCTTGATGGGTGATTCAAAGAATCAGCAAAATCATGTCTATTTATATTGGGAGTTCCATGAACAAGGAGGGCGGGTTGCAGTGAGGAAGGGAGATTGGAAGGCAGTCCGCTATAATGTTTTTAAAGAACCAGATAGCCCACTGGAATTATACAATCTTCAAGATGATATAGGTGAAGAAAACAATGTTGCTGCAAACCATCCAAATATCGTTCGAGCCATGAATGAGGCATTACAAAGCGCACGAGAGCCGTCAGAGATATTCCGGTTTGGCCAAAAAGGATATTTGCAAGATTAACGCACCTTCTTAACCATTATTGGGTTATGTTTTTAATTATACTGGCCGCCGTATTCTAAAGTAGCCATCCTTATCTAAACGCTTCGCAAAAATTAAGAAAAAACCAGTTTTTTCAAATATTCGGCTCCCACCTCAGCACTTTTCAATGGTGTCGAGTTATCATATCTTTCTTGTTCAAGAATGAAAAATTGCACACCTTGCTCTTTAGCAATTCTCAGAATCTTTGGGTAATCGATCGATCCGGTTCCTAAATCACAAGAAGCACTTCGTTCTTCAGGGCTAGCTGTCTTCATTCGGTCTTTGACATGACATAATCGAAATCGATTTGGATACCGTTCCAGGTAATCGATTGGATCTGCTCCTCCGGTGACTACCCAATATATGTCCATTTGATGATCTACTAATTCAGGATCCGTATTCTTCATTAAGAAGTCGTGAGGGATCATTCCGGAAAATGCTTTAAACGTGTATTCATGATTATGATAGGCAAATCGAATTCCATGCTCGTTACAAACTCTACCACAATTATTGAAAAGCTCAGTTACTTTCTTCCAGTCTTCCATACTTTTTTGTGGCCCAATGTAAGGGCAAATCAAATAAGACATACCGATTTCAGCGGCTTGTTCTACTTTGGTTTCAAAATTTTCAAATATGCTGCAGTGACTGGATACCATTTCCATTCCCAAATCATCTAAATATTTTTTAAAGTCCTTATGACCCATATTCCAAAACATGCCTTGACCTCCTTCATATCCCTCGATCTGATTAAAGCCAAAAGAAGAAAGACTTTTAAGGATTCCTTTTGGATCTTTGGGCATTTCTTCTCTGAGGGTATACAATTGAATGCCAAACTTGTCCAGGCTGGGGATTCCTGATTTCTGCCTGTTCGAGGCTATACCGTTGGTAGGATTAAAAGCCCAAGCGGGCATAATTAATGCTCCCGTAGAAACGGTTCCTAATGCTCTAATTGCATCGCGTCTTGCTGTTGAAAAATCCTTTGACTTCATGAGTATTTTTGATTAATTTTTACTGGTCCCCCAAGTTATTTAAAATTTTGCTGTCCATTGCATAATTAGGTATGTCTAGTTTTAATTTTGGCAATAATTTCCTAAATATTTGTTATTTAGACTTGGTATAAATAATAGTTTATTGCTATATTGTGTTACCATAAAATTATGCAAAAAATCGCTCCACATAAAATTGACCAGCCTACTTCTTCATTCATTCTTCTGCAAGAGATACCCATGGAATATAAGTCATATAAAAAAAAGTGTTGCAAGAAATTTAAGAAAGGGAAACAGTGTGGTCGATGTCCTAAACTCGCCTAAGATCAATAGGTCTTTATCAATATTTTCAACCGTATGTTAAGCTATCTGACCAATTCATGATATGGATTGCAATCATACCTAAAACGCCTATCACTATTAAATAATAAAGAG
>JAHEJC010000048.1 GCA_024639065.1 Lewinellaceae bacterium
CCAATGATTTCATTGCGATCTATAATCGTAAAATGAATTCCATAAAAAATATGAAAGGGTGTGTATCTTTGCAGCTTTATCAGGATGAAAGTGATCATTCAATATTTTTTACGGTAAGCCTATGGAATAATATTGAAGATCTTAAAGAATACCGTTCATCTACATTATTTAAGAATACTTGGAAGACTATAAAACCATGGTTTGCGTCAAAACCTGAAGCATGGTCACTAATTGAAACTAGATGAGAGAAATAAAATTAAAGAATTACAGTGTATACCTTGGCGATATAAAAGAATCTTTTCCAAAGGCTTTGAATATTAATAATTATTCATCAGTTTATGTTTTGGTTGATGAATTAACAGAAAAGTATTGTCTGAACCTGGTGAAACCATTTCTTGGAGATTATAGTTTGATTAATATCCCATCCGGTGAATCATACAAAAATATTCAAGGAGCTAGTTCTATTTGGCAGCATTTGATTGACCATCAGGCTGATCGTAAAGCATTATTGATCAATCTTGGCGGCGGTGTAATCGGTGACATGGGTGGATTCTGCGCATCAACCTTTAAGCGTGGAATTGATTTCCTTCAAATACCAACCACCTTGTTAGCCCAGGTTGATGCTTCTATAGGAGGTAAATTGGCCATTGATTTTGATCAAATAAAGAACTGTATTGGTCTTTTCAATGATCCGGTTTGTATCTTAATCGATCCTGTTTTTCTTTCGACACTCCCAGATCAACAGTTGATCAGCGGAATGACTGAAATCCTCAAGCATGGATTATTAGCTGATCGATCGATTTTGGATAAGTTATATCAAATGGAATCTTTGAATCAACTGGTTGATAAACAACTGATATATGATGCTATTTACGTAAAAAAACAAGTAGTAGGGCAAGATCCATTTGAAAAAGGATACCGAAAAATTTTAAATTTGGGTCATACCATTGGACATGCCATAGAGAGCTTCTACCTGGAAACAAATGAACCATTGTTGCATGGTGAGGCTATTGCGATCGGACTTATTTGTGAACTTTATTTATCTCATCATTTATTGGGAATGGATCAAAATGTTTTGTTACAATTGGATAAGTTCGTCCAGAAGTGGTATCCACACATTTTATTGTCTCCATCGAATTATGCGGAATTTTTTCATTTACTGCTGAATGATAAGAAAAATGAGCATGGTAAAATCTGTTTTTCACTATTAGAACAAATAGAAAAACCCGTAATTAACCAGGAAGTTTCTAAAGATTGGATCTTAAAATCTTTTGATTTTTATAATGAAAAGGCAACTACCAATGCCCAAGACTAATAAATATTTATCCTCTTTGAACAAACTAATTAGGGTCGGAATTACGTATAATAACTATTCGTATTAAGTAATATAAAAGCTGTATTGGAACTTTAATATAGGTAGTTTGCTTTGAAGATGTATGAAGGAATACATAAATTTCCAAAAAAATACATTCGGTATTTAATCTTTATTGTGCCCTTTTGAAGTCACAATCCGGATTAATTAATAAAAGAATAAATCATGGTGGACAAACCTTCTTCAAAAAGAAAATTCTATCGTAGATCAATCTATTTATTATGGATATTAGCAGTTGGCGCTGTCCTATCCGGGGTTGCTTTTTTTATCATATTGGCCCAACAAGATTTGCCAACTTTTGAAGACCTCGAAAATCCCAAAATTGAGTTGGCAACAAGAGTACTTACGAATGATCATCAAGAGCTTGATAGGCTATTTATTCACAATCGAGTTCAGGTAAAATTTGAAGACCTCAATCCATTTTTGGTTGATGCACTCGTTGCCACAGAGGATGAAAGATATTACCATCATGCCGGTATTGACATGAAAGCGTTGGGACGCGTGTTGGTTAAAAGTGTTCTCTTGGGTGACGCCTCCTATGGGGGTGGGAGTACCATAACTCAGCAATTAGCCAAGTTACTTTATCCACGCAATAGTTTTAGTGGCATGGGTAAAATTGAGCGGGCAATGACCTTAGCCATTTCCAAATTTAAGGAGTGGATCACTGCCGCAAAATTGGAAAAGAGCTATACCAAGGAAGAAATAATTGCCATGTATCTCAACAAGTTCAGTTATATCAATGATTCATATGGAATTAACTCGGCTGCTGAGACCTATTTTGGTAAGAATCAAAGTGACCTCACTAGAGATGAAGCTGCTGTTTTAGTTGGTATGCTAAAAAACCCGGTAGCCTTCAATCCTATCCGATTCCCAGAACATGCATTATCAAGGAGAAATGTGGTATTAAAACAAATGCTCAGGAACGGCAAATTAGATTCGGAAACGTACGATTCGCTTAAAGCAAAATCCATTGATATGTCCAACTTTAAGCGTAAAAATAATTCAGATGGAGTGGCACCCTACTTAATGCAGGAAATTAAAAAGAGAGCGGTGGATATATTAGCACAAGAAAAATATTTTAAGAGTTCCAATACGCCTTATAACATCTATAAAGATGGGTTGGAAATCCTTACCACAATCGATCCGACGGTGCAAAGACTTACCTATGATGCCGTTCTCAAGCATATGCCCAAATTACAAAGTAATTACAATCGGCATTGGAAAGGTATGAATCCCCTTACTTATGATGCTGAAGATGAGCAAATCGAATTACGCAATAAAATCATGAAGAATGAAATTTATAAAACCGATCGATATAAAAATATTCGCTACGCCAGATTGGGTAAAAATATTCAAAACGTTCAAGATAATGTAGCGAATTTAGTGATGACCGATACAGAAATCAATTGGATGCTGGATGAAGAGAAGCAATCCGGACGTATTGCAGGATTGCAAGCAAAAGGTATAATAAAAAGGGCCAAGGCTCAGCGGATGCGCAAAATTCTTGCATCGGATGAATGGAAAGCGTTGAAGGTTGAATACCTGGATTTTCAAAAATCTTTGGAGGCTAATTTTAATAAAAAAGTAAAGATGAAGGTTTTTGACTATGAAAGCCCGGGTATGGAAAAGGAAGTAGATATGAGCCCTATGGATTCAATCAGATTTCATATGGCTTTCTTACAAACAGGTGTAGTAGTATTGGATTCCAAAGCAGGTTATGTCAAGGCATGGGTTGGAGGAATTAACCATAATTACTTTAAATACGATCATGTAACGTCACACCGACAAGTAGGCTCTACTTTCAAACCATTTGTGTATACGACCGCGGTAATGCATAATATATCACCATGCACTCAAGTAATTGATCAAGCTTATACGATTTCACCTGGTGAAAATGGATTCTATTTAGAAGAACCTTGGACCCCTTCTAATTCAAAAGAATTCAGCGGTGAAAAACTCAATCTGAAAGAAGGGCTAAAAAAATCGCTCAATTCATTTTCGGTATGGTTGATGAAGCAATTTGGAAGTGTTCAACCTGTAAAAGATATCGCAACATCTATGGGTATGCCTGATGATAATATTCCTCCGGTTCCATCCATCGCATTAGGGACACCTGAATTGTCTGTTGAGGAATTGGCTGGTGCTTATGCTGTATTTGCAAATAATGGAGAGTATAATAAACCCTATATTATTTTAAGTATAAAGGATAAAAATGGTAAGCTAATTTATGAGCATATGCCTTATAAACAAAAAGCCTTACCATCCAATACAAATTACGCTATGCTCGATATGCTCAAGTACGCTATTGGAGCTGGAGCTATCGGTATTGAAAGTGAGGTGGGAGGTAAGACAGGTACTACGAATGATCATGTGGATGGATGGTTTATGGGTATCACCCCGCATATGACCATAGGAGTTTGGGTCGGGGGTGATTATGGTTGGATTAGATTCCGGACGCTTGCAGAAGGTCAAGGAGGGGTTATGGCTAGGCCAATCTTTAAGTATTTAATGGAAAATCTGGAAAAACAACCCAAAGAGATTTTTGACAAAACCGCAAAATTCTATCGTCCGCCTGGAGATTTAGGTATTACGATTAATTGTGCTGAGTGGATACAAGATCCGTTGGAAGACGAAGTAGATCCTTTCGAACAAATTGATGAAATGGAAGAGGAGTTTGATATAATCGAGCAGTTTTGATCTTATTATTTTAAAAATATCTAAATTAGCGGCCACTTATCAATATGATAAGTTCCCACGAACGCTTTTGTTCCTTTGTAGATGTACCCGTGTTTTTTAAAGTTTTAACTAGCAAGCTCATTGAGATCGGTGAAATTTGGTATTGGCATTAGCATTATATCCTTAATTATTCTCTGTC
The DNA here is from genome assembly GCA_024639065.1 of Lewinellaceae bacterium. Lineage (GTDB taxonomy): Bacteria > Bacteroidota > Bacteroidia > Chitinophagales > Saprospiraceae > JAHEJC01. The sequence continues at coordinate 4,248 of JAHEJC010000048.1, forward strand.
AATGTGTTCCGGCCGAAGACACATCCGGGGATTTTATGTTATCAGCTGACGTGGACTATTCATTTCAGGATTCTTTGGTAAGGGAAATTGCTCAATGGCAGGTCAACAAGAATTTCAATTTAATCTATCCCTTTATTAAGCATCCAGCAGCTACCTATAGATATGCTGCTGCAAAAGCTTTTGCAACAGGCCCAACTAGTAGCGAGATAGACTCATTGGCTTTCCTTTTAGATGATCCTTCCTTATTAGTTCGTACTATGGCGGCCTATGCAATTGGCCAATCAGGAGAACTTAGTGGCCAGGAATTGCTGATTAAGGCTTTCCAACAATACGATTCATTATCGGCCAATAATGTTTTTAATGCAGCAATACTCGAAGCGATTGGAAAATGCGGGGACGTTAACTACCTCAATGCCTTAACCACTATATCTACTTATCAGAAAACAGATACTGCATTATTAGAAGGCCAACTTCGAGGGGTCTATCGATATATGCTTCGAGATCAATCGGTGCCAGCGGCCATCGATTTAAATATGAAATATTTATTAGATTCAACTTATCCAGCGAGCGTACGGCAAATGGCAGCTAATTATCTTTACAGGATTAAAAATGTAGACTTATCGTCTAAAGCTTCCGATCTGGTAAATCAATTGTCAAAAAGAGACGACCCTTTAATAGATATGGGACTGGTCGTTGCCGCTAACAAATCCAAAAATGATTCAGTACTTTCCCAAGTGATTAATATCCTGCAATCACATCCAGACTATCGTGTTAAATGCAATGCCATAAGATCATTAGCCAATTTTTCTATTGATAGAGTGTGGGAAGCTGTAGTTGGCGCATTGCAAGATCAAAATATTCATGTCTCTACATTAGCGGCACAGTTTATCTATGACCATGGTGGAGTAAAAGGACCAGAAGCAATAAGAACTTTAAGCAGAGCGAGTTATCCACTTGCTGTGAAATCATTATTGCTAGCTGCTGCAAACAAATATTATGGATATAATTACAAAATCACCAGGAAGAATATATCTGGTGAAATCAGGAGCCTCATCAGTCAGGAAAACAATCCGCTGCTTAAAGGACGCCTTATCAAACTACTAGTCAATGATGTATACCAGGCAAATTTTGTGATGAACGAATTAAATAATGCTACTCATCCTGGTGTTGTTACTCAATGTTTGGAGGCTCTCCAACTAGTTTTAGAAGACCCAAAGCTTACGCTGGTATTCCCAGTAAACAGCCGAAATAAATTAACATTAGACATATTAAATATTTTCCTGAGACAAATTGAATCCGGAAATGCTTCAGCAGCTGAAATCCTGATCAGTATCATGACAAAGAACACCCATGATATTCAATCAAAAATTGACAAAGAACAGCTGGCGCAGTACCTACCAAATCTAAATGATCCCGCAAAGCTGAGCGCTTATAATTCTATGGCTGAGTATGTAGAAAAACCAATTAAGTCTGATGATGAGCGTAGATATTTTCAAATAGATTGGAACCAATTAAGGAACCATGAAGCTACCTTAAATACCAATAAAGGGGAGATTGATATTGAATTCTATGGGCTAGCAGCTCCTGAAACCGTCAGTAGATTTATAAAATTGGCAAAAGAAGGATTTTATAATGGCAAATACTTTCATCGAGTGGTTCCAAATTTTGTCATTCAGACTGGATGTCCAAACGGAGATGGGTATGGATCATTGCCTGATTATTTAAGAACAGAGGCGGGGCCCCTGTATTTTGACCAAGGAGGGTATCTTGGGATGGCTTCTTCTGGAAAAGATACGGAGTCCAGTCAATTTTTTATTACCCATTCACCCACGCCCCATCTAGATGGCAAATACACTATCTTTGCTAAGGTTACCCGAGGAATGAACGTAGTTCATGCTATTGAATATGGGGATCAAATCGAAACAGTAACTTTTTAATTTATACAGATTATGAAAAGTACCGGGCTTACTCAAATTCATATTGATTTGGGTGCAAGAATGGCTGAATTTGCAGGATACAACATGCCGATCAGTTATACCACCATAATGGAAGAGCACAATTCTGTAAGAGAATCAGTTGGTGTATTTGATGTATCTCACATGGGTGAATTTATAATCAAGGGAAAAGAAGCGCTTAATTTGGTTCAACAAGTTACTTCAAATGATGCGGCTACATTAGAGATAGGAGAAGCTCAATATTCATGTTTGCCGAACAACCAAGGAGGGATCATCGATGATTTAATCGTATATCGTCTGAGTGAAGATCAATGTGCTGAAGGGGAACAAGCTTATATGTTGGTAGTCAATGCTTCCAATATTGAGAAAGATTTTAATTGGATCAAAGCGCATAATAAATTTGATACCCGGTTAATCAATATTTCTGACCAGACCAGTTTATTGGCCATTCAAGGCCCCCAGGCAGTGCAGGTCGTTCAGCAATTGACCGAAATAAATTTGAGCGCGATCAAATTTTATTCATTTCAAAAAGGATCGATTGCCGGAGAAGATAATGTATTGATTTCGGCAACCGGTTATACAGGTAGTGGAGGACTAGAATTATATGTCCGCAATGATCAGGTACTCCGATTATGGAAGGCACTATTTGAGGTAGGGCAAGCCTATGCGATTCGACCAATTGGATTAGGTGCTCGAGATACTTTAAGGCTTGAAATGGGTTATTGTCTGTATGGTAATGATATTTCTGATACGACCTCTCCATTGGAAGCAGGATTAGGTTGGATTACTAAATTGGGTAAAGATGACTTTAATGGAAAAGAAGCCATTTTATCTTTGAAAGAACAGGGCCTTTCCAGACGGTTGGTGGGATTTAAAATTAATGATCGAAGAGTACCAAGGCATGATTACCCTATCATCGCAGATGGTAAAGAAATTGGGGTGGTCACATCCGGGACACTTTCTCCTTCCTTGGGTATTCCCATTGGAATGGGTTACGTAAAATGGAGATATCGCAAACCAGGTACCAATCTATTTATTCAGGCTGGTAAAAAATTATTGGAGGCGGAGGTAGTCAAACTCCCATTTTATAAGAAATCTTAGAATTACCTGCCAGGGACGAAACGCCTTTTTTATTAATTTTTCATTTTGTCTTTCTAGCGCTCATTCTGGAAGTAAGAAGAAAGATGTTTAATCGGATATGAAATAGCATTACGACTGACTAAATGGAGTATGCTCTTCTTCTAATTTTGGTTTAATTCGTTCCAGCAATCCTTGTTTTTTAAAAATTATTCATTTGATTTAAACATTTAGGCTCATATCGCCTTTTAATGATTATAAATACATGAAATCATGGAATTTGAAGATGGTAAAAAGTGCTTTGTTGCATCATGGGGTGAACTTGGGGTTCAATGGGGTATCAGCAAAACAATGGGGCAAATCCATGCATTACTGCTGATTGCGCCAAACGCTTTAACTGCAGATGAAATAATTGATGAGTTATCCATATCCCGAGGCAACGCACATCTAAACTTAAAAACATTGATTGAATGGGGTATTGTTAGTAAATCTTCCAAGGAAGGAGATCGAAGAGCTTATTACCTTGGAGAAAAGGATATATGGAAACTTTTCAAACAAGTATTAATTCATCGAAAAAGAAAAGAGTTGGATCCGATGATTGAGACCTTGGAAAAAATTTCAACAGTCAATGGCGTCTGTGAATGTTCAAAGGAATTCTCTAAAATGGTGAATGAGCTAAAGATGTTTTCTTATAAAGCGGATAAACTACTCGATAATTTAAGCAATATGGAGAATCAATGGCTGTCCAAAACCTTCATGAAGATGATTTAAATTTGTCTATTTGCGTATGCGGTTAACTGGTTATCCTGCCTGTGCTAAAACAGGTTTAAACACAAAATGAATATCAGTTACGCAAATACGCGAATCTACAAATACCCGATACAAGTAAATCCTATAATACGATATTTAAAAGTTTCCTTAAAAACAATCTTTTACAAACATGTTACGAATCCAAGGTCATCGAATGACGGGAGATAAGCGTGTGCAAGGTTAGCCCTATTCGTCCATCGAATGACAAAACAATTTCCAGTCTTTACTATTTCAACAATCTATGGTTTGATAATATCAAAATCATAACTTACTTGATAGACCAGGGGGTATCCATTTATTGGATTCGTGTTTTTGAGTATTATATCGATGGTTATTGTCTCGCCAATTTCTTTTTCAGTACTATCAAAAACGATAGCCAATTTACCGCCTTCACCTGGCTTGATTGGATCATCAGGATAGGTAAAAGAAGTGCAATCGCAAGCAGTCACTAGCTCAATTACTAAGTCCTCATTGCCGCTATTAGTAAAGGTAAATGTGGTATCCCGTTTATCCCCTTGAGTAACCATTCCAAAATCGACATGATCAAAATCCCAGGTCATCTCTGCTATTTTAGATTCAATGATTTCGACAACTTGAGGAACGGATTGTTCAGCACTTGGTGGCGGTGTATTGATCAATTTCTTACCTTGCCCACAACTATTTGCTAATAAAACCATAAAATTGAATATGAAAACTCTGATCATAATATGATATCATAATTTGTTGCATATAACGTAAAAAAACTAGTTTAGATTCTAATGAAATGTAAAAAAGTTAAATGGATTTCAAATTTGGGTACCTTGTTTAATATGTATGCATGAATATTTTTGCCTTTAAACCTTTAATTCCTAACCAAAAGTGGGTCAGCCCACCTCACTTATTTTCAAACAAGGCCCGATCACACTTTCTTGAATTTTTAGCAAACGGCTACTATGATAAGGTTGAGGAAGGATTAATAGTTATAGAAATTTCACATTCAGATTATCGCTATATAGGTTTGATTGGAGCGGTAGATCTTCAAGACTACGTCGAAGGCAAGTTGATGCGACATGAAAATATTTTATTCGCTCAGCTGAAAAATTCTACCGAATTATTAGTTCAGCGTAAAGCAATGATCAAACCAGCTGTTCTTACTTATGCTCCGAATCAAAAATTGGATCATTTGTTGAATGGATATGTTCAAAATAAGAACTCAATTCTTGAGCTTGATTTTGAAGACAGCAATGAAAAGAGAAAATTTTGGTTGATCAATAAACAGGACGAAAATTTTACGCGAATTCAAAAAGTTTTTAATGAGGATGTAACTGGTGCCTATATTGCAGACGGGCATCATCGATTTGCTGCAGCAAGTTGGTTATACGAAAAACGAAATTACCCACCTACCATATTATGTAGTTTATTTTCATTTGATCAAATGGATATTTTTGATTTCAATCGAGTGGTAAATAAACCATCAGATTTGAGTTCAACTCAGTTGATTGCGGCGTTGAGTAAATATGTTCATATTAAAGCAATTGACCAAGGAAGAAAGCCAGAAAGAAAATTTGAAATAAGCATGAAGTTAGGGGATAATTGGTATCAATTGAAATGGAGAACAAAACTATTGGAGTCCTTACGAAAAAAACAGTCGGTGCTCTTTGATGCACAACTGATCAATGAATACATTTTTCGAACTATATTTGGAATAACCGATGTAAAAACTGACTCGGGAGTCAGTTATTTTTCAGGTAGACGCGGATTAGTGGACATAGAAAATAATGTGGATATCGGACAAGTTGCATTTCTATTATATCCCATTAACTTTTCTGAACTTACTACAGTTATTGATGAAGGAGGCCTTCTACCACCAAAGAGCACATGGTTTGAGCCTCGCATGTATAATGGAATAATTGTCACCCTATGGCCTTGAAAGTATCGAACCCTTTGTTTCTAAGTTTTAAATATTTGTTTGAATTGAGCCATTAAAAAAATGAACCGAAAAACAAGAAAAATAACTTCAGATCGAATATTTACCGGTGACGGCAGGGCCATCGCCGATGGAATTATTGAAATTACCGATGAAGGTATAATTAAAGGATTATTTTACCCAAATACTTTTTCTTCAGAAGAACTTGAGTATTATCCAGGAGCCATTATTCCGGGAATGATCAATGCGCATTGTCACTTGGAATTATCTCATCTAGCAGGGCGTGTAAATACCGGTACCGGGTTGTTACCCTTTTTAAAAAGTGTAGTCACTTTTAGAGACATAGATCCTTCCATTATTGCCGGAGAAATCACCAAACAAGACCAATATATGTTTGATCAAGGCATCGTGGCAGTAGGAGATATTTCAAACACAACAGATACGCTATCTACTAAACAAGCAAGTCCTATTTTCTATCACACTTTTGTAGAAATGTTTGACTTTATGATGCCTGATCTTGCTGACCAGTATTATAAACAATACTTAAAAGTTTATGAGGCGTTTGCAATCCCAGGCACGCTGTCGGTCAGCGCCACTCCACATGCACCCTATACAGTTTCAGCAGAATTATTTGATAAAATAAATGCCCTAAATCACGCACCTACCAGGATAAGTATCCACAATCAGGAGACGATGGATGAAAGTCGATTATTTATGGATGGTTCTGGTGGATTCCCTGCTTTTTTTGAGGGTTTTGGAATCGATTTTTCAGCATTTAAACCTACCGGATTGACATCAATTCATTATTCGATAAATAAAATGGATCCTAAACACATGACTCTAATGGTACATAATACATTGACAGATGCCAATGAAATTGAGTTGGCTCAGCGGTGGAACAATCGTATAGTCTGGGTAACCTGCCCGAATGCCAATTTGTATATTGAAAATCGACTTCCTGATTATAGTATATTTAAAAGGACCAAAGCTAAAGTAGCCATTGGTACAGATTCAATTACTTCAAATTGGCAATTATCAATTTTGGAAGAAATGAAGACGATTGCTAAATATGCTTCTCATATACCAGTTGCAGAACTGGTTAAATGGGCCACTTTAAATGGTGCTGAATCATTAGGGCTTCAAAATAGATTGGGTAGTTTTGATGTGGATAAGCAACCTGGGTTGGTTTGGATAAACACAGATCCAATGGATCCTGAGAATATACGCCATGCAGATAAAGCACAAAGAATTGACTTTTAGTTTTTTATTCTTCGTATAATTTCTTGTTTTTCCTCATCGAAGTCTTTACTGGGATATTGATCCTCCAGGTGTTGAATTTTATCCAATATTTTTTGTAAAAATTGCTGGTGACTTGTTCGATTGGGATGAAGAGGTCGGTGTTCGATAGATTTTTTTAGGGATCCTATTTCTTTCAGAAAAGCAATTGCCTCCATTTCAAAATGGCTCAAAATAAATGATTCAATAATGTAATTCACGGTTTGCTTAGTTGGATGTACCATATCTTCTTGATAGAAGCGATAATCCCTTAATTCATCCAGGCATATTTCATAAGCCGGGAAGTAGCTAACCTTTGAAAATGCAGACAACAACTCATCAACAGCAAGTAACAAGGTGGCCTTACTTTTTTGGTTTTCCACCAGTCCATCCCGAATATGTCTTACCGGGGATATGGATAAAACAATCTGTAAAGAAGGATTCAAATCCCAGACCTTTTGGAATGCTCTGGTAAGGTTAGTGGTGATTTGTTGTATAGTCAATCGTTCTCTTAAAAACTTATCGGCAGGTAGCTTATGGCAATTATTTACAATTTCATATTTAGGTTTCATTTTAAAGACGTTGGCTGTGCCCAGGGTAATGATTAAGACATCAGCGATGCGGAGGTTTGCTTGAAATTGATCTTGATTATGTTGGATTTCACCGATTAAGTGTTCAGAATTTGGACCTGAGAATTTGCCATGATGATCCATACTATGGTAAAGATCTTCATGATGAATTAAATCTCCATGACTATATTCATAGTTATTCAATGAATTTAAAACAGTTTTGGAGATAGATACCGGATTATAAGTAATTCCATAAGGGTTGTGATTTATTTGGAATTTGGTGTTAAAAAAGAAATTGTATAGATGATCTGCAAAGCAGGATCCTAAAGAGCAAAAAGTAGTATTAATGCCCAATTTAAATCCTGGATTAGGAATCTTTACTTTCGTTTGTAGTTGGATTGAATTCATTGACTTTCTTGAATTTTAGTATTGTAATTTGTATTATTTTGGGGAGATAATAAAACCAATTCGAAAAATATGGCATTTTGGGATTTAATATTTAACAAAATAGAACCGGAGGAAGGGCCTTCTATTCGCTTCGGACGATTCTCAGATGCTTATAAAGATCCAGCTCAATATGATTCATGGGATAAATCATTACTAGCTTATGAGCAAGAATCCTATCTGGAATCAATCCGATATTTCTTTGAATATTTGACTGATACACATATTCAGAATGCCAAATGGTGGGAAAAAGACAGTAAGCTTTACTTTGAATTATTTCAAGGGTCAAAAAAAATTACCGGTGTAGCGGATCAAAACAAATTGCGAGGAGAAGCGCGCATAGCTAAAGGGAAAGAACTTAATGTTGGTCTTTTAAGAAGACTGGTAGAACACAATTATGCCCTCAAATATAGCCGATATGCTTTAGACGAAGAACAATATATTTCTGTGGTTTTTGATACTTTTTTATTGGATGGATCACCTTATAAATTATATTATGCTCTCAAGGAAATGTCAACACAGGCTGATAAACAAGACGACTTACTGGTCAATGAATTTGATGCGCTGGAGCCCATCAATACGGGCCATGTAAAACATTTACCCTTAAAGGAAAAAGAAATAAAATTTCGCTTCTTTAAAAACGAGATAAGTAAATTATTTAAATCCCTTAAAGCTTCAAAAGTTAGTACGCCTAAATTTCCAGAGGCAACTGGTTACATGTTGTTGGCACTATGTTATAAGCTGGATTATTTACTTGCTCCCGAAGGGACTATAATGGAGACATTTGAACGGATCAACCGTCAGTATTTAGCCAAGGATCAGAAGAATCAAATTCAAAAGATTTCTAAGGTTAAAAAAGAAATTGATGAATTGGATAAGATCGATGAAGAAAGTTTCAATCAGGAATTATATTACACTACATCTACATTTGGTATATCAATTCCTGTCAATCAACAACAAATTAAAGATCATATTCTATCTGAACTTGACAAAATGGATTGGTTTCAAAAAGGAAAGTTGAAAAGTTTTAGGTTAGCCATTCCAAGTTATATTATTGGATATGCTCTCTTTAATTATGCGGTTCCAGAACCAATCAAAGATCTATTTCATATGTATTATCGAATTATTGATAATGAGTATTTCATTGAATTGGGTTTTACTCAAAATTATTTAAAGGAGGACCATCAATTAAATATTAAAACTATAAAAAGGAGCCTAAAAAATGTGATCAAAAAGTATGAAAAAAAATACCCTAATTTGAAATTAGACAAGGATCAAATTAATTTCCATTCATTGAGTACTTTTTCTAAATCGTACTTACAGCTCATCGCCGAATTGGATCTGACAAAAATGGATTAATGCAAAAAGTAATTGAGCGATTTAAAAATATTGTCGTACAAATAGCTACGCCTTACAGTACCGGTACCGGATTCCTATTGCAGGAATTCCAGTTGATCGTAACCAATGAACATGTCATAAGGGATAATCAGCAAGTAGTAATCCATAGTAAACATATTCCCAAACAATTGGCTAAAATTGTTTATTTGGATGCAAAATATGATTTAGCTCTTTTGGAAGTCCTAGATTCGATTGAAGGGGATTCTGTGCCATTGGGTGACTCAACTAAAGTCGTTGAAGGAGACTTCGTTTTGGCGATTGGGCATCCGTTTGGGTTAGAATTTTCTGCTACCCAAGGGATAGTCTCTAGCACTATTCTTCAGCGTGATGAGATCTATTATTTTCAACACGATGCTGCTTTAAATCCCGGAAATAGCGGAGGACCATTGATCAACAAGGCAGGGGAAATCATCGGAGTAAATACGTTTATTATCCAGAACGGGAACAATATTGGCTTTTCACTTCCCATAAACTATTTAGTGGAAACTATAAAAGCATTCAAAGAAATGAATGTGGACGAAGCAGTGCGATGTTCGGCTTGTTCCAATTTTGTAGGCAAGAAAAATTTAGAGGGCTATTTCTGTAAGTATTGTGGTTCAAAAATTGAAATGCCGAGTATGGCTGAAGTTTATGAACCAATCGGTATTTCTTCGACGGTTGAAAATATGCTCAAAGAATTAAATTATGATGTAGATCTTTCACGAAGAGGACCCAATCATTGGGAAGTACAAAAAGGCAGTGCATCCATTAATGTTTCATATTACGAAAAAACCGGTCTGATTATTGGGGATGCTTATTTGTGCAAAATTCCTATGGAAAATATAAAGGACCTATATACTTATTTATTGAGGCAAAATTATACGATGGAAGGATTGAGTTTTTCGGTTAAGGAGAATGATATTATTTTATCGCTATTGATTTATGACCAATACTTAAATACAAAAACGGCCTTGCATTTATTCAATTATTTATTTGAAACAGCTGATGAATTAGATAATGTACTGGTAGACGAGTTTGGAGCTAATTGGCGGGAAATAGAAAATTGATACTTAATTAACCAAAAAATCGTTTAAAAAGGGTGCTGAAAATATGTGACCAGCTACTTTTTTAACAGTCTATTAAATGAAAAACGTTTTTCTTTGGCCTATATTTGACGACTATGACAGGATTTAGAAAGTTCGCTATTCTGTACTGGATAGTAATTGGTTCTATTACTGCCTCAGGACAGGACATTCATTTTTCGCAATTTTATGCCTCTCCACTTACTCTTAATCCGGCTTTGACCGGAGTAATGAATTGTAACAACCGGTTTGTTGCAAATTATAGGAATCAATGGGCCAGTATACTCAAGTCGGATGCCTACAATACTTATTCCGTTTCTTATGATCGTAAAATACCAGTAGGACGAGCCGATTATTTTGGTTTAGGGGGTGCTATTTGGAGTGATGTAGCCGGATCGCTTAATTTTGGCACAATGAAAGGATTGCTCTCATTATCTTTTAGTAAAAAAATGTTTGGCGACCGGAAATCTTCTCATTACTTAGTGATGGGCGCCAATGCAGGTCTTGCTCAGCGTCGTATAGATTTTCACTTGGCACGATGGGGTGATCAGCACAACGGAGATGGTGGCTTTGATCCTAACACTACTTCTCAAGAAGATATAAATGGCACGTTTGATCGTGATAATTTTGCATTCGCAGACGTAGGAGTTGGTCTTTTGTGGTTTTCTGTATTCGACGAAAACAACAATGTTTATATTGGAGGAGCCTATGATCACCTCAATCAACCAAACCAGTCTTTCAACTCAAATAATACCATAACCTTATATAGCAAGTATACAGTGCATGCTGGAGGAGAATTTGGATTTGCAAAATCAATGAGCTTATTGCCTGGTGCGGTCATGTTAAAACAGGGTCCTTCCTTTGAAATTAACGCAGGTACCAGCTTGCGGTTTTTGTTTGGAGATGTGGGTAATCAGCAAGCGGTTCAGTTTGGTGTTTGGGGCCGGGTTGCAAATAATTTATCTGAATCGCTTTTGATGGATGCAGTTATTTTATCTACTCGTTTTGATTACAATGAATTTTCACTAGGGTTTAGCTACGATATTAATACTTCTGACCTTAATCAAGCCAGTAATTCAAATGGATCATTTGAGTTTTCTTTGATCTATAAAATTTGCGGAGCTGAAAATAGAGGCGTATATTGTCCTGAATTCTAAATTCAATCATTCCCATACATATCTTTTCTTTTTTAAAGATGGTTTATAGGTTTTATTTTAACTATCAAAATGATTACCTTAGTTACCTATTGCTCGTGTATTATTGCATCACAAATTAATTAATTTGCTATTATGTTTGGAAACAACAAAGACAACAAAAAAGAATCAAAATCCAATATTAGTGTACCTCAGTCCTCTTCGCATGCCTTAAACAGTGTGGTAGAAGGAACTGTTTTTGAAGGAGATATTAAATCGGATAGCGATATCCGAATTGATGGAAAACTTATCGGATCTTTAGATTGTACTGGTAAGGTTATTATCGGACCTAAAGGAGCGATTGATGGTGATATTCGTTGTAATAATGCTTTGGTGGAAGGATCGTTCAGCGGGTTATTGAGTGTTCAAGATACTTTAACAGTGAATCAATCTGCAAAGATTACCGGCGATATTAATACTGACAAGTTAGTTGTACACTCAGGTGCCGTATTTAATGTTTCCTGTAGTATGGGAAGTGCAAAAGCTGGAAAGAAAGATAGGCCGATCAAGGTTCCTTTGGAGTCACCAGCAAAAAAAGAAGAACTTATTTCATTTACCGATAACCCTATTACCAGTAAGTCGTAAAATTATAATTTAATCTGTCAAAGAAACCAACGAATGATTACCTGAAGTACTCAGGTTTGGCTGTGCAATTTGCAGTATTAATCTTTATTGCAATTTGGTTGGGGAAAAAACTTGATGATTATTTTAATCTGTCTACCCCTCTTTTTACTATCTTTTTGATTCTATTTTTTTTTACAGGTCTTATGATTTCCATTTATAAGGATCTCAATAAGCCGAAAAAAGATGAATGAAAGAGAAATTGTTCTATATCACGCTGGCCATAATCACTCTATTTACTGCTGTTGGCCTTTTTGTTTTATTACAATTCGAATTGTTTAAGCCCTTTAAAGGTCTATTTTATGGTGCTTTGGTTTTTTTTATAGTGCTTACGGTTGCATTATATTATATCAGTAAGCGCGCTGCAGTCCACCAAAATGGGATGCTGTTCATATATGTTATGCTATTTGCAATAGTTATAAAGTTTGGATTTTGCTTAATCACTTTATTCTTATATAATCGACTTTATACCCCGGCTACCAATCTTTACGTCCTACCATTTTTAGGTATTTATGTGATCTACACTATATTTGAGACATATTTTATGATGAAATTGGGTAAAATAAGACCAAAAGATGTCCACTGATAATTGGCTGTATAAAATAGCATCACTTCATCAAAATGGGGATGATCTTTTAATCACACAGGCAGATCTTGACCAGTTGGATATTCAAACAATTGACCAAAACTTGTACCATGTACTTCATGAAAATCAGTCCTATAACATCAAAGTTGATGAAGTAGATATCCTTCATAAAAAAGTCACTATTCGAGTCAACGGGATTTTACATCACTTACAAATTAAGGATCGGCTGGACGTGCTTATTGAAGAAATGGGCCTGGATAAATCATTACAGCAGGTTCTGTCGGATATTCATGCTCCCATGCCAGGTATGGTAATATCAGTGGAAGCACGTATTGGAGACTCGGTAACTAAAGGAGATACTCTACTGGTATTAGAAGCTATGAAAATGGAAAACACCATTAAAGCGCCTGGAGATGCAGTAATTAAATCAATCTCTGTTGAAAAAGGAGATGCAGTGGATAAGGGCCAGTTATTAATTGCGTTTGAGTAATTACTTTAAATAGTTTACTTCGAAAAAGGACTTGTATTCTTCAACTTTTTTGGTTTTGAATATTTCGCGATAATTCCGCTGACTAGCTGCATAAACTTCATATTCAAATGCATTATTGAGAAAATTATCTTGTTTTGAGGCAATCACATCATAATATCTCATGGCCTCAGTGGCATCAGCGAAATCTCTAATGATGAGCATCGGAATATTCTTTTCATTGTCAAGATATAAGCTACTTATTGCTTTTAGTTTCTTTTCCGTATAGTATTTTTTGTTGAAATCAGAGATCAGATTTCTAGCTGTATTACTGGTTTGCCCTTCCATCTTATATAAGATGACTACAACATAATGGAGTTTATCTTTTTCCAAGGTATATCGGATTATTGATCCGGCATCAGTGCTAGCTTTACCTCCATAAAGTATTCGCAATAACTCTTTGGCATGGGTTTGTTCAGCTGTGTTTGGATAATTAGCTACCAAGTCTTTCAGCGAAGTGATATAAGCATCTTTGCCTTCGATCTTACCGATACAAAAGGCATTAAGCAATGCAAATTTTGCTTTTAATGGATTAGTCTTATATAGTTCATTTACTTTTTTAACCCTTTCGTAGGCTTCATTAATGTTACCAGCATTAAACTGTTTATAACTTTGTTCATAGTACTGATACACTTCCTGATCTTGAGCTACTTGATCTTTTAGGAAATCAGGATCTTGCAAGAATTTCGCAAAATCTGAATCCGGGGCTTCAGAAATAATTTTTTCAAAATATAATTTTGCTTGACTATTGTTTTTAAGGTCTAAATAGTTTAGATATAAGTAATAGTATGCATCGATTTTTTTCGGTGTTACGTCAAACTGAACGAGTAAATTTTCAAGATATTTATTTGACTTTTGATAGTGGTCCAGTTTTTCTCTAAATAATCTCCCCAATTGGAACATGGCTTCTTGAATTTGGCCCTCCATTCTTGCTACATCCTGGGCATTTTTTGGAATATCGCGAAGGATATCATCAATCTCGTTTTTACCAATTAATTCATCTTCTGTTTCTTCAGCTGTATCTTCAGATACGATACCTACTAAGTTGGCATCCGATCTTAAAGATCTTCGCCAATTATCTTCAAGAGCCCGGGATCCCCATTTGGATTTAAACTCTTTAAAACCACGTTTAAGTTCTTTGTCATTGTAAGCAAAAAAAGTAGATGCTCCTTTGTTTGCCAATTGATTTTGAAGCAATGGATTAGTCATTTTAGCCTTGGCCAGTTGGTTACCTTCTTTAGCATTTTTGGCGGCTTCTGCCTGGTTGGCAGCAGCTTCGGCTTTGGCGTCCCTATCTTTTTTAATCCGCATGGCCAGTTTCCGTTTATCTTGCTCGGACATCATACTTACCTTAATTAAGCTATCCAGGCGTTCGATAGTTTGAATATTTTGGGCAATTTCAGTAAGACTTGAAGCTAATTTTTGAACATTAGGAAATCTGGTGTCTGACGCAGGCATCACTTGTAGGGTACTGTCGAAATAAGCCTTTGCATCAACATACAGCTCCCCTTCATAGAATAAATCTGCCAGTAAGTAGTAGGATTCAGCTTTTCGAACTGCATTATTTGATGGTTGTGCAACCGCTTTTTGGAGATAGACTATTGCTGCCTGCTTATTATCTTTTTCCAATTGAATTTCTGCAAGAGTATAATATAATTGATCGCGGTATTCAATATTCTTCTGATCTTTGATCATTTTCTCTAAAGCAGCAATGGCATCCTTTTCACTTCTTTTACCATTGTGCATATCGAGCTTGGTAAGGTTTAATTTTGCATTGAAATCCATTTCATAATCACCCCGGGCCGCTAGAACATTTTCAAAGGAAGCTTGCGCCCCTCTATAATCCTTGTTTTCTATTTGGATTTGTCCTTGAATAAATGCAAATCGAGCTTTTTCAGTTTTATCATCTGATAGATTAACCGCCTCATTCAATGCTTTTATAGCACTGGGATAATCCTCTTGTTGAATATACGCATGGGCTCTGGCCTTTTCCATTTCTTTCAATATTTCGGCTTCTGCACCACTCTTATTTTTCAGTTCGGAGAATACCGTAGAGGCATTCAAGTGATAACCTTGCAGGGTATAGGTTCTAGCCAACCATACCATCCCTTCGTAATATGCGGGTTGATGTGTAAAAAGGCCGGTGTTGTCAGCGTCCTCTTTTTTAGGAGTTGGGTCGGGGTTTTCAGATACTGTATTTTTTGTAATTTGTGTATTCGTTTTTGTTGGTGTTTCTTTCGCAACGATGACTGATTTGTCCTGGGGATTGGGGCTTGAACGTACAGGTTTTCTTTTTCTTTTCTTGGCTGCTTTTTGACGATCCTTAATTTGTTGTTTCCTTTCCTTTTGTTTTTGTTTTTGCGTTTTTTCTTTTTGCTTTTTCTCAGCAGTTTTTTTCTTTGAAGTTGATCTGTTGTTTCTATCGGCTGCTGCTTTTGCTTGTTTTGACTTGGCGGAGGTTATTTTTCTGTTTTTGCTATTCCGATTATCCGGATCAAATTCATCGACCAAATATTCAAAAGTCTCTCTGGCTTTTTGATAGTCTTGTTTCAGAAACTGAGCTTTACCGATTAGTAGATAGCTATCATCGGTCCATTTACTGGTTCGATGAAGATTAATTACTACACTTAGTTTTTTGATAGCCTCATCCATGCTTTCCGCAGAAGCAGTAGCATTTTCAGATTCCATCTCAGGATATAAAGGAAGTAGCTTAGTATAATTATCTTGATAATTTGAAACTAGCTGCAGTTGATTTTCCTTATATAGTTCATTAGCATTAAAGTAGCCATTGTATTTGGCGGTAGTATTGTGGTAAATTTTACCTACCGTGGATAAGTCATCTCTGCTTTTAGTAGTAACACAGCTAGAGAAGAGTATAGCGATTATGCTAATTGTGAAAAATTTACG
This sequence comes from Lewinellaceae bacterium, assembly GCA_024639065.1. Lineage (GTDB taxonomy): Bacteria > Bacteroidota > Bacteroidia > Chitinophagales > Saprospiraceae > JAHEJC01. The sequence goes on from JAHEJC010000048.1 coordinate 20,576, forward strand.
TTGAAAGAGGTAAAGTTGCATTCGGAAACATAGCTTTTACTAAAAAATGACCTTTTTTTGCCTAGGTAAATAACTGGGAAAGTGCAAATTTATTTTAATTTTTCGGATAAATCAGAACATTTAAAATGTCAGGAAAAGTTTCAAAATCAGATCGTTGGGAAAAACTAAAGGTTCCGTATAGGTTGACGGTTATGAATAATGAGACCTTCGAAGAGGTTGGATCCTATAAACTGACCTTGATGAATCTTTACATTTTATTATGTATGCTTTTATTTGCAGGAGCAGCTATTGTCCTTTTATTGATCTTTTTTACACCCATCAAAAAGTGGATTCCAGGTTATCAGAATATAACCCAGAATACTGAGTTTATAATCATGGAAAAGAAGTTAAATTCAATAGAAGAAGAACTTGCTCAGTATAGATTGTACACCGAGAAATTAGGCAATATCATTCATGGAAATCCTGAGTTGCAACTGGATGAATCATCCTCTTCAAATACGCTTGTTGGAGGAATTCCTGATATTGTTAAGGATAATAAAATTCCAGAAGAAGAAGCTTTAAGATCGAAACTTGAAACTCAGGAAATCATTTCAGTCAGTTTAAGTCAACCGCGCCAGAATCAGGTCAATAAGTCTATTACCCAACTTTATTTTATTCCACCAGTAAGTGGTGAAATAAGTGCAGGATTTATGATGAAGGATAAGCATTATGGAGTAGATGTTCTTGCTCCTAAAAATACCCCGATCAAAGCTGTTTTGGATGGTTATGTAATTTCTTCCGATTGGACATTGGAGACCGGCAACACATTGGGAATTCAGCATGATAATAAGATGATATCTTTTTATAAACATAACTCGCAATTGCTGAAATCCATTGGAGATCAAGTGCGGGCAGGTGAGGCTGTGGCAATCATTGGGAATACCGGTACGCTATCGGATGGTCCTCACTTACACTTTGAATTATGGTTTGATGGGAAACCCGTAAATCCTGAAGATTTTATTCGATTCTAATATTTTTATAATAATTTTGCTGAAATATATATTAGTCCAGGCTTTTGACTAATTGACGATTATAGTTTTATATTTGCGGCCGGATTATAAATAGTAATCATGAAGGATAATTTACAAAAGACTTTTGATAGTTCAGGAAATGAAATAAGTCCTATTTTACCGGATCATATTAAGAATTTTCTGATCGATATAGACGGTACTGTCTGTGATGACATACCCAATGAACAACCTGAGCGCATGCTCACTGTAGATCCCTATCCAGACGCACTAGAGATCATCAATAAATGGTTTGAAGAAGGGCATATTATAACATTCTTTACTTCGAGGACCGAAGAACACCGCGGGATTACTGAAGAATGGCTACTACAGCATGACTTCAAATACCACCATTTATTGATGAATAAGCCAAGAGGCGGGAATTACCATTGGATTGATAACCATATCGTTCGTGGTACCCGATTTAAAGGTAAGTTTACCGAATTGGTGGTTCGATCCCATGAAATAGAAGTTTTCAAAAAATAAGATTACAATAAGTCTTTCAGTGCTGAAGATAAGTCAGCGAACTGAAAATCAAAACCTGCGGATATAATTTTATCTGCACTTACTCGATGGCTGTTGAGTACCACGCTGGACATTTCTCCCATTCCTGCTTTGAGAGCTAGACTAGGTACAGGAACCATCCATTTTTTTCCTAATTGTTCACCTATTCCTTTTATCAGATCTTTATTGGTGTGCGGATTTGGAGCCACGCCGTTATAAGCTCCTTGAAGGCTATCATCTTCAATTGCTTTTATAAATATCCTACAAAGATCATCTATATGTATCCATGGATAGTATTGTTTACCATTTCCGAAGTAGGATCCAAACCCTGCATGGAAACTGGTGAGAAGTTTTGGCATTACTCCTCCGTGCTTAGCCAAAACCAGCCCTATCCTGATTCTGACTTTACGAATCGAATTCAGCGCTGGATGATTCAAAGTATTTTCCCACTTAATACAGGTGTCAACCATGAAATCTTCAGGGTTTCCAACATGATTTTCAGTCAACCATTGATCTCCTTGATCTCCATATATGCCCACGGCTGATGCAGAAGTATAACTGCTTATTGGGACCTTATGCCTTTCAATTTTTTCTATTAATAGTAAATTTGATTGCACTCTACTGTCAATGATAAGTTTTTTCCGAGCCTTAGTCCATAGCTTATCAGCTATTCCAGCTCCTGCCAGATTTATGACATGTTTTACCTGATCAAATGCTTTCACATTAATGGTCTTGCTTTTTATATCCCAGGCAAAATGATTTTCCCTACCTTTCGGACTTCTGGTCAGAATATTTACTACGTAACCTTTCTGGTGCAGCATTTGGATTAGTCTTGATCCCACCAGACCAGTACCTCCAGCGATTAAGATTTTTGGATGGCCGTTCACAATTTTTATAAGTTAAAAACATTAAAGTTGTATTATTAACATATATTTTTCAATCCTGTTTTAAAATATACTCCTAATGAAGTCTCTTTTTTTCTCATTGACACTTATAATCCTATTTACCCTATGTCAATGTAAGAGGGATAATACGCCATCTACGGGAGCAGATAATTTTTCAGTTAAAGTACGTTTACCTGAAGAACCTTCTCGACTTAATCCAATGCTCTCCACTACTTTCATTGAATCTCAGATATTGAATCTTTTATTCCTTCCCTTGGCTGAATACGATCCTTATACCTTAGAATATAAACCTTACCTAATTAAAGAGATTCCAGATAAACAAGTGATTCCATCGGGGCAAGAATTTGCTGGTGAAGCGCGCTATCAATTTGAAATACGGGAAAAGGCTCAATGGTCAGACGGGAATCCAGTGTTAGCGAGCGATTATCTTTTTACAGCAAAAGTCCCGTTTTTACCTCAAGTAAATGCCACGGCTTGGTTGGGATACCTTAATAATATTTTTGCTATAAACCTGGATGAAAGCAACCCCCGAAAGTTTGAAGTTATCGTAGAAAAAGAGTACTTACTCTCCATTGAGGCTGCCACTAATTTTCAAATTTATCCAAAACATATTTATGATTCGGAAGGACTATTAGATGCATACTTATTTCAGGATTTGCGAAATGCACGAACATTAGAAAATAGTCTGAGCAATGATTCGATTCTTATAAATTTTAGCCAATCATTTATAAGTGATCAATATTCCCGCAATACAGTTATTGGCTCAGGCCCATATGTATTGGATTTATGGGAGACTGGTCAATATTTAACCTTAAGTAAAATAGAAGGTTGGTGGGGAGAAGGAATACATGAAGAGACAAGCTTATTTATAGCCAACCCCAACCGTATAATTTATCAAATTATA
>JAHEJC010000049.1 GCA_024639065.1 Lewinellaceae bacterium
CAAGAAATCCACAAAGCAAAAGAGTGGATCCGTGAAAAAGTCAGACAAAATCCAAAAATTGCTACACCATATCTAAATAAAAAATACCAAACCGGGGATATACTCAAAATTGGCCAGCGCACTTATACATTATTAATTAATTATAAATCCGCAAAAAATATTTCCGGAAAATTGCAGGGAGACCATATTTACTTAACCCTAGTTCCAAACGTGGAAATGAAATCTGTGAAACAGCTCCTGAGTCGAATTGTCGCGAAAGACTATCATCCTTGGATTAAAAATAAAGTTGAGTATTTCAATAAGCAGCATTTCAACCAAAAAATAAAGGGTATTAAGTTGAAATACAATCAAAGTAATTGGGGAAGTTGTAGTTCTACTGGTAACATCAATCTTTCTACGCGATTACTTTTTGCTCCAGAGGAAGTTATCGATTATGTTATCGTGCACGAGCTTGCTCACCTGATTGAAATGAATCATTCCATTAGATTTTATTTATTGATTAAGTCGGTTATACCTGATTATAAGCTTTATGAAAAATGGTTAAAAGAGTATGGGCATTCATGTGATTTCTGAGAGACAAAAAAAAGAGTTACCTAGTCTTCAGGCAACTCTTCAAGCATTAATTTTTTTTCTCAGATGATTAGTCTTGTATCACCTCAAAGTTTAACTTTGTTTGCACGTCGGCGTGCAATTTGATATTGGCAACATAATTACCCAGCATTTTGACTTCCTCAAGAATTTCAATTTTTGATTTATCTATATCAACTTGAAATTGCTCTTTTAAGGCTTGAGACAATTGAAGGTTATTCACACTTCCAAATATTTTCCCGCTTGTCCCTGCTTTGGCATTTACTTTGAGGACGACATTTTGTAGTTTAGCTATAACTGCGTTAAAATCGTCTAATATTTTCTGTTCTTGAGCGGTCTCCATGCGTTTGAGCTCATTAAGCCGGTTACGATTGGAGGAATTTGCAATAATAGCCATCCCTTTGGGTATCAAATAATTGCGACCATATCCATTTTTAACAGATACGATTTCATGTTTCCCCCCAACATTTTCTACATCTTTTAATAATATAATTTCCATTTTGATAAGATTGTAAAATCAACAATTATTTTAATAAGTCTGTAACGAAAGGAAGCATTGCTAAATGTCGTGCACGTTTTATAGCAGTCGACACTTTACGCTGATACTTTAGCGAATTTCCAGTGATGCGTCGCGGTAATATTTTGCCTTGTTCATTAACAAACTGGATAAGAAAATCTGGATCCTTGTAATCAATATGTTTGATTCCATATTTCTTAAATCGGCAATATTTTTTGTGTTTCTGTCCAATCTTAGGATTACTCAGAAATTTTATATCATCTCTTGAAGCCATTTTTATTTTTTTTTAAATTCTGGAATTTATTCTTCTTCTGAACTAGTTTCACTCTTTGGTTCAGCTATAACTTTCTCAGTTATCACTGGTTCAGCTACAACCGCCTCAGTCGCTACCGGTTTAGCAACGTTTTTTTCTACTGCTGCTGATGCTGTGTTAGTTGCTTCAGCAGCAACTTTTTCTGCAACAGGAGCAGCAGCCGCAGCGACAGGTGCTTCAGGCTTTTTCGTTGTAGTTGAAGATCCAGATCGGCTAGGTTTTGCTTTATCTTTAGCTTTAGGATCTTGTTTCTTTTCTTTCTTTTTAATAAGTCCATTGCGTTTATCATCGTTATACTTCACACCAAATTTGTCTAATTTGACAGTAAGAAAACGCATGATACGTTCATCACGTCGAAGTGCTAATTCTAGTTTTGCAATAATTTCTCTTGCCTCCGTTTGAAATTCGATGCAATAATAAAATCCAGAATTCCTCCTTTTTATGGAATAAGCGAGTTGCTTTAATCCCAATTCATCAACGTGGACTATCGCACATCCTTCATTCTTGAGATGATCTACATAATTATTTGATGTAGCTTTAATCTCAGGATCAGAAAGAACCGGATCTACGATAAAGGTAACTTCGTACTGATTCATATTTAATTATTTACCTGTTGATTAATTATTTAAAAATTTTCGGGCTGCAAAGATAGTTTTTATCAAGAGAATATCCAAAAGAGAGATATTATTTGAAATAAGTGACCATTCAATGGTTGATTTAGCCGCGAATGGGTTGTGCAGAATAGATTCTATAAAAAGGTTATTTATTGGCTTCAGTCTGATTTCTCTCTCTAATTCCATGATTTATTTTTTAGGTCAATGATTTGAATAATTCACTTCAATCACAGAAACTGCCGACATTCGAATTCAAGATGATTGGTTGAGATCTAGTTTATTGAACAAATCATTTTCCTAAGATATCCAAATGGAGCCTAGTAAATCCGCTTAGCTAGTATCATATGACGCACCAGAAGTCTTATTCCTGAGCTTAAAACATGTTTCCCATTAGGTTGGTTAATTGAAGTTAGTATTATCTTTACTTACAATAATTTAACCAATGCAAAAATCTGGGACAAGTGATCTTCCTCTTCATTACGGCCGGGTGCCCAGCTGGCTGGCAGAGCGTATGGCGAAGTTATCTGCAGCCATCGTAGAAGTAATTTTACAAGATTATGGTCATAAAGCATTTTTATCCAGGCTCAGTGATCCTCTATGGTTTCAGTCTCTTGGGGCCGTGCTTGGTATGGATTGGCATTCCTCAGGCATCACTACATCGGTAATGAATGCCCTAAAAAAAAGTATTAATGAAAGAAGCAATGACTGGGGTCTATCGGTTTGTGGTGGCAGAGGAAAACAATCAAGAAAGACTCCAGATGAGCTTAAAATGTTAGGGGACCAAAAGGGGTTGGATGCTGATTATTTGATCAAGTGCAGCCGCTTAAGTGCAAAAGTCGATAATACCGCAGTTCAAGATGGATTTCAAATTTACCTACATTCCTTTGTGGTTGCCGATAGTGGAGATTGGGTAGTTGTTCAGCAGGGGATGAGTGATGCGAAAGGACAAGCCCGAAGATACCACTGGCATTCCGATACCGTGGATTCCTTTGTTAATCAACCACATAAAGCAGTTTGTGGTATCAATCAGGGATTAATCTTGAATCTGGTTCACGAATCGGCTGATTCGACCAGAAAATCGATCCTATCCTTGTGTGGAGAACATCCAACACGAATTGTGCAGGAAGCACGTCATATCAAAATGCCCGCTCATCATGATGTAAGAATAAAAGATGTAAACCTCAAGCGGCTTGGCGCTGTCCTCGCTTTGGCCCATGAACTGCCCATGCAGGATTTTGAATCCTTGTTACTTTTACAAGGAGTAGGACCCCGCACGCTCCAATCACTTACCTTGGTCAGCGAAGTGATTCATGGAACACCATCCAGATTTGAAGATCCCGCTCGATTTTCATTTGCTCATGGAGGAAAAGATGGCCATCCTTTTCCAGTTCCATTAAACGTATACGATGAAACTATTCAAATCTTAACCCACTCAGTTGAAAAAGCTAAAATCGGAAATTCAGATAAAAAGAAGGCGTTGGCCTCACTACATAAAGTGGCTACTAGAATCGAGTCAAATTTCATCCCGGATGATTCTAAATTTGAAAAATACGTTGAAAAAGAAAGAAAGGAATCAAAAAAATATGGCGGCCGGACCGTTTTTGATGATAAGAAATCAAATTTGCCAAAACGAAATAAAAATTCTCAATTATCTCTATTCAATTAAAATTTAAAGACTTTGTTTTCTTTGGGTGGCTAGGCTTCAGTTTATTTTTTCTTTCAAATAAATCCAGCTGCCAAATTAGGATATCTTCCATAGAATTTCCATTTCTTGAAAAAACAAAGGAAGGTTATTTGGATCATTTCATTAGTCAGAAAAAGGGCTCCTTATTAGATTCTTCAATACTAGATTTAGACTACAAAAACCTACTGAACCTTGATTTATTCTACAATCTCGAGCAAGTAATCAATCCAAGTGATTCAGGTGCCGTTATTACCTATATTGGCAAAGAAAAAAGAACTGTTTTACCAATAATCAACTTCGGTGGAATCAAAGAAAACTTTTGGCTACAACTGGGAGCCTTTGATGGGCATTTTAGAGGAAGGGGTGAATTATTTGGCGCTTATTATACCTACTATGATCGATCTTCATTGAACATTTTTTATAAAGCCCCCTTTATTGGTGGATCCAATTACGGAATAGAATCCAACTTACAGAAACTAGCAACCCGTGAACCAGTCACCTTCAATGGGAAAGAAGCCGTTTATGATTATGATAATGTCACCATAGAATTTATGGGGGTTTATTGGTTTAATCTGAAAAATAGGCTAAAAATGGGTGTTGCCTTTTTAGAAGAAAAATATACCAAAGTAAGTGAGCCGGAATTAAATGAAGAATTACCCGATTTTGTCAATCACACCAAATGGATCTTCAAAACCAAATATGAATGGGGGCAACTGAATTACTATTCCAATCTGATTGATGGTGTTGATAATCATACTTTCTTCGAAATTGTGGTAAGTGGTCCGACTGGTGTTTTTTGGAAATTCCTGAATCAATTGAGGGCTTATAAGCGATTGGGTCAAAAACATAATCTGGCAACGAGGCTTCGCTTTGGATTGAGCGCTCAAGTAAATTCACCTTTTGTTCCTTTTGTTTTGGATAGTTACATTAATATACGAGGATCAGGAAATCGAATTGCCCGTGGAACTGGTGAATTGGTGGCGAACTTGGAATACAGGTATAACTTTTACGAAAATAATTGGGGTACTATCCAAGGAGTGGTCTTCTGGGATCTTGGCGGGTGGCGCCCTATTCAAGAAAGTTTTGGTCAATTATTCAAAAAAGAAAACACCACCTCTTTTGCAGGGATTGGGGGCCGAATGTATTTTAAGAAGATTTATAATCTAACGCTAAGGGCTGATATAGGGTTTAATTTAGACCAACTAAGCAATAATGGTATTGTATTAGGAATAGGCCAATATTTTTAACCAAGTGGTTGCTAGTTTAAAACTCATAGGTCAATTTTTAGATATTTAAGTAGGCTTTCTCGATCGATTTCTTTTACCTCGCCCACCTTAAAATTCTTTACACTTAATAATTCTATCTCACTGCGAATCAATCGCAAAACTGGATAACCAATAGCGGCACACATTTTCCGTACCTGCCGATTCTTTCCTTCATAAAGTATCAACTTCAACCAGGTTGTAGGGATGTTTTTTCTTTCCCTAATAGACGGTACCCTGGGCTTTATCCAATCTAAGTCGCTTGCAAATTCAGCCAGACAAGTAATTGTTTTGTATGGTTTTTTATTGACTCGAATATCCACTCCTTTCATTAACCTATTGAGGGATGCACCAGCCGGGGTACCTTCTACCTGCACATAGTAGGTACGAGCATGCTTTTTTTCTGGTACTAATAGTTGGCTGTTGAAGGAACTATCGTTAGTAAGTATCAGCAAACCCTCGCTATCTTTATCTAATCGTCCAACTGAATATACATTAGAAGGAAAATTGTACACCTGTTTTAAAGTCTTATGACTCGGAACATCTGAAGTAAATCTAGTAACCGTCCCATAGGGTTTGTAAATGTAATAATAGCACTGCTTCATTTGAAAAATGGAAAATAATTTTAAGTATGACTGGCTTCTATAATTGCTGTGCAAGCTTTATCCAGTAAATCATATACTTTTTCAAATCTATTATCATAATACGGATCCGGAACTGCCTGGTTTTGACCGGGAAAAGCATAATTCAATATCATCTCGACTTTTTGCTTATCGTTTTCATTAGGAGCAAGCTTCAAAATATTTTGATAGTTCTCATGATCCATGGCTAAAATCAAATCAAACTTAGCAAAATCTTCTGGAGTAAATTTTCTTGATCTTTGATCTGAAATATCGATACCTCTTTCACGCATCAATTGCATACCCCTTCGATCAGGATTTGCACCAATATGCCAACCACTAGTTCCTGCCGAATCGACAAACCAATTCAACTTTTTATTCTGCGCTTTAGATTTCAGGATGCCTTCAGCCATTGGAGATCTGCATATGTTGCCTAAGCATACCATTAATACGTTCATGAAAAATTACTTTTGTTGATTAAATTTGTAATGCTGAATTAATAAAAAAAGTTCGCATAAGAGAGATTTGAAAATAAAAAACTCTACCTATAGATTAATAAATAGAACAAAGCATTATCTTTGTTTAGAATAGATCTAAATAAGCTGATTGGAATGGTTTTCACCACAGGTACTGAATTTGTAATAGAAGGACTTAAAGAGTCTAAGATATCAGCAAAGCTAATAGCGATGGGCATTTTACCAGGTAGTAAAATACGGATCATCAGAAAAGCACCATTTGGAAAAGTTTACTTTGTGCAAGTAGATCAATCCAGATATGCTTTACGAGAAGAAGAACTAAATTCGATAGTCCTTTCCAAATGAGCGATGCAAATTATAAAATAGCCTTGGTCGGTAATCCAAATTGTGGAAAGTCTTCGCTATTTAATAAATTGACCGGCCTCAATCAAAGGACTGGCAACTACCCTGGGGTAACAGTAACCGTAGATACTGGAAAAGTCTCTAATGATATAGATTGTATTGACCTCCCTGGTGCTTACAGCTTGCATGCGACATCTGACGATGAATATATTCTAACCAATATACTTTTAGATAAAAGTGATCCGCACCACCCTGATCAAATTCTATACATTATTGATATAACTCAATTAGAAAAACATTTCCTACTACTTACTCAATTGATCGACTTAGATTTCAATCCGATTGTGGTGCTGAATATGATTGATGAAATGGAGAAGGGAAAGGTTTCGATAGATATAGATAAATTGGAAAAACAATTTCCTGGATTGGAAATTATCCTGGTAAGCACTAGATCAGGACAGGGTATTCAATCACTGAGAGATCGAATCTTGTTGAAAAAACCTGCAACGAATTCAGCCTATAAAATATTTAATCCTGAAGGCGTTGAACAAGAGGCCATCGCTTACATGCGCAAAACATTTAACTACAATAATGATTACCAGGCCATATTGTGTATGCATCATAGCGACCGATTGGTTCATCACGATACTCAAGAAAAGCACGTAGTGGGTCATTGGAAAAAAGAACATCACTTCAATTCTTTGCGTCTGCAAATTGATGAGACGCTTGCACGATTTGATGAATTTGCACCCCGACTTAAAAAGACCTATTCCAATCGATCCCTGGAAGATTCATTTACTAATAAGGCTGATAAAATTTTCACCCACAGGATTTGGGGACCTATCATTTTTGTTTTAGCTATGATCTTTGTGTTTCAGGCAATTTTTGCTTGGGCTACCTTTCCCATGGATCTTATTGAAAATGGTTTTTCAGGATTGAGTAGTTGGATTGGTGAAATCATGCCTAACCATTGGACTAATGATCTTATTACTAAAGGAATTATACCCGGACTTGCCGGCGTACTGATATTTATTCCACAAATAGCCATTTTATTTTTCCTGATTACGTTGCTTGAAGAAGTTGGCTATATGTCAAGAGCCGTTTATTTGTTCGATCGTGTTATGCAAAAAGTTGGGCTAAATGGTCGCAGTATCGTTGCCTTAATTAGCAGTGGGGCCTGCGCCATTCCTGCCATCATGTCTACACGATCCATCAGTAATTCCAAAGAACGCTTACTGACTATTTTGGTATCTCCATTTATAAGTTGTTCAGCTCGTATTCCAGTATACGCTATATTAGTGGCATTTGTTGTTCCTTCTATTTCGGTATTTGGCATATTCAACGCGCAGGGATTAGTCTTTCTGGGATTGTATATGATTGGCATTGTGATGGCCATGTTGGTAGCCTGGATCTTACATAAGACCTTTAAATCTAAAGGTAAGAGTCATCTGATGATGGAACTACCAGGGTACAAAATTCCCAATTTCAATAATGTCTTTCTTCGAGTTTACCATAGTGTGAAATCATTTGTCTTGGAAGCGGGTAAAATTATTTTAATCATCTCTATTATCCTATGGTTTTTGAGCAGCTACGGCCCTGGAGAGAGTATGCAAAATGCCCGTGATCAAGCCCTTATCGAAATGAACGCATCGGATACGCCCGATGAAAATTTAATCGCTAGCAAAGAGCTAGAAGCATCCTATGCTGGCCGTATTGGTAAATTCATTGAGCCTGCTATTGAACCATTGGGATATGATTGGAAGATAGGAATCGCTTTATTTACATCTTTCGCAGCCAGAGAAGTTTTCGTAGGTACCATGGCCACAATTTATAGTCTGGGGAGTGATGATGAATTAACCATGAGACAACGGATGCGTAATGAAATCAATCCAATCACGGGCAATCCCAGGTACGATGTACCAACTGCTTTATCCTTACTTATTTTTTACGTATTGGCTATGCAATGTATGAGCACTTTAGCGGTGGTGAAAAAAGAAACAGGCACCTGGAAATGGCCAATTATTCAATTCTTTGGAATGACGGCATTAGCTTATTTGGGAGCATTTACCATCTATCAGTTATTTTGATATTCCAAAGAGTATTGCCGGTTATTCTTCTATTCATTATTTAGGTTAACTACTTTAAAGATCCTTTACTATGTACTAGGATCCTTCTGATCATTTACTACCTAATTCCTGATCCAAATCATTGCATATATGCGTATTGTGGGCTAATTAGAAAGTTGTTGCTAATTCTAATCATTGACAAAACCTAATTTTTCTATGCAACAAAGACGCTTAATGGCAATCATGTTCTCTGATATAGTTGGATATACTGCCATGATGGAGAAAAATGAGGATGACGGAAAGCTTAAAGCCCAACAATATCGGACTATATTGGAAAAAAAGATACTAACCCATGATGGAGCAATAATACACCACTATGGAGATGGAAGCTTGACTACTTTTAAAAGTTCCGTGGAGGCTGTTCAATGTGCTAAAGAAGTTCAAATGGCTTTGAAGGATTTTGATATTCCGGTAAGAATTGGTATCCATTTAGGTGACATTTCCATTGATGATAAAGATGTTTATGGAGATGGTGTGAATATCGCATCACGCATAGAGTCGATGGGCATATCCGGATCTATACTAATTACAAAACGAGTTCATGAAGACATCAGGAATCACCTTGAGTTTGTCACCGTCTTTTTAGGTAAATACAAATTAAAAAATGTAAGCGCACCGATAGAGATTTTTGCAATTGGAGTTGAAGGCCATCCATTACCCACTAGAAATTTACTCCATACCGATAAGGCAATCCTCGAAACAAAAAAACCTAATAGTCTCACTTTTATCAAAATGCACAAAAAATGGATCTTTTTATCTGCAGTTTTGCTGACCGCTGTTTTTGTTACCATCCCGTTAACCAGACCTTCATCAAATGATCAAAATGACAAATCGATCGCTGTATTACCTTTCAGAGATGATAGTCCAGAAAAGAATAATGAAGCTCTATGCAACGGAATACAGTACGAATTATTAAATAATTTACAAAAAGTCGCTGACCTAAACGTCAAGTCGGCAACCTCAGCTGAACAATATCGAAACCCAGCCTTAAATATTAGTAAAATTGGGAATGCTTTGGAAGTAGCTTACCTACTTGAGGGAGCAGTACAAAAACATGGTGATATGATCCGATTGCACATTCAGTTAATCGATACCAAAACCGGAGATCATTTATGGGCTGAAAAATACGATGGGAAATATTCTATTGACCTACTTTCCTTTCAAAGTAAGGCCGCGACTAAGGTGGTTTCCTCTATTGAGGCCATAATCACACCGGAAGAAAAAATTAGCCTGCAAAAAATACCAACTAATGATATAAGGGCATATGACTATGTTATTCGAGGTCATCATGAGATCTTGTTATACTGGAGAACGCTTGATGTTGAACATTTAGGTCGAGCCCATAATCTTTATGATCAAGCTTTGAGGATAGATCCTATTTATTTACAAGCACTTGCAGGAAAGGGTGGAATCTTTATGGCAGAAAACAAATTGGATTCAGCCATTTTTTATGCGGATAAGATTTTAAGCATAGATCGGGAATATAGCGACGCTTATCGATTGAAAGCAGATTGCTATTTCTTTTTAGGTAATTACGAAGTTGCTATAAAGCATTATACAGATCAAATCAATTTGCTTCCTGCAAAAAAAGTGCTCTGGAATCATGTATCACTTGGCAGAGCCTACGGTTTCACAAAAGATTATACTTTTCAAGCTATTCCTCATCTCAAAAAAGGATTGGAAATGGATAACGAACATTTACACGCAGTTTACTTAACGAATGGAAGTTACTACCTAAATATGGGCTATTACGACATGGCCAAAGCGTATTTTCAAAAAAGCTTGAATGAAATAACCGGTTGTCCGCAAATTAGTGTTTATGTTTGGCTATTGGTGGTACAAGGTCATTATGAAGAAGCACTTCAATTCTTAGAATCAATGTGCAATTACCAAAAGTGTCAAAACATCTGTCATAAATATAGATTTCATATTTATCTTGCTCAAAAGGAATTTGAACAAGCCGCAATCCAAATTAACCAATTATCTAAAAATGGGAGTACGCTTTATCTGGGTGAGGGAATGTGGTTTAAACAACATATCGGTGATAGTATAATGTTAGCCTATTTGCAAAAAGAACTTGGTTTGATTGAAGAATCGAACCAAATTTTAGACCATTCAAGCCAAACTCTAATCAAACAACTGGAAAAGCATAGTACTTGGTGGTGTAATTTTTATCTGTCCATGATTCATGCAATCAAGGAAGAAAATGACAAAGCGTTGCAATATCTTTCAACAGCGGCAGCACTGGGATTTCAAATTGGTTGGCATGATTATATAAATATCCATCCAGTTTTTGAAAACCTTAGAAGTAATCCCCAATTCAATGAAATCGTTAAACATGCTCAAAATGAAAAAGCAGAAATCCGGGCACGCCTAAATGAACGAGTGGAAAAAGGTGAATTTGTTCTTTAAGCAAATAAGGTTTTTATTTCTACATTAAAGATAGGATGGTTAAAAAAGCTAAATTATATAAGGCAAGACAGCCTTGATCGGTCGGGAGTATTTACCATCTTTCATTTGCTGGACGTGTCTCCGAGGTGAGCTGTAAATCTGGGCAAAAAAGATTTTCCGGTTTTCGTTTTTTTAGGCGCTTCAGGTTATTATACTTGGAAGGAAGAGATTATCACAACATCGGGAATTTACAACGGTCAAACCGCTGATTATGACGGAGACGGAGACATTGATTTTTTTAGATATCCCGGACATGAAGCAACCGAATTATACGTACATGAAAATAATAGGTAAAAAGAGAAGAATATTAAGTGAACTTTATCTCTGACATGTTCCACCTCTCAAAGCTATAATCGTATCGAATCGATCGATGCCATCTAACTGGAACTGATTCCTTATGGTTTCCAATATATCATCCAATGTCATGTCTTGAAAGGTTGAAGTATACAAGCAATTTTTAACCGCATCCACTTCAATCTGGATATTGGCGTCAAAATGTTCATTGAGATCTATCACAACGTTTTGAAAGGGAATACCATTAAATACTAAAGTATTAGTAATCCAGCTATCCATATTTCTGGCGGTCATCGGAACTACAAATAATTGATTATTCTTATAGTAAAAGATCAGCGCTTCACCAGCTGCCATTTCTTTTACATCACCTGCCTTGGAAGTGAAACGAACTTCTCCTTCTTTGACTTTTATGGATAACAAATTTCCCCGGTGTGTTCGTAAATTAAATGCAGTACTCGTCACCTCAATTTTACCGTGTTCCACATTAATTACAAATGGTTTACTTCCTTTGGCAATTTCAAAAAAAGCTTCTCCATAAAATCCAACCTCGCGAATGGTTCCTTCAAATCGCGAGGGATGACGAAGTTGAGACCCCTCACGAAGTGTAACTTTCGTTTTATCTTTTAGTGTTATCGTTTCCGTTTTTTTTGCGGCAAAATCCAATATTTCAACTTCACCAGATGGTTTCAATACGTAGTAAGTCCCGATACAAATGACTAGAACTAGCATAGCACCTACCACATATTTTATCCAAGGGGATGGTATAGATTCCTGAGTTTTCTTAATAACTTTCTTTTTAGTCATTTTCAATATTACTTACTGGTAAAAATAAACATTTATACCATTAAACCACCTGGAGATTTAATAAGAATTTCAACAGTCATAATAAGCTTTATGCTTAAATCGCTTCTGGATCAATTTTTGTTACATTAAAACAAATCATCATATGAGTTTGATTACAACTGAAATACATCCTAACCGAGCTCAGATATCTAGAGATGCTATTCAACGCCTACATATCTCCATGAGGCATTTATTTATTCGGGGGAGTTATAAACCGTTGGGAGTATCTGGTGAAGCTATGATTGATGCCATGCTTTCATTAAAACCAGAAATCTATGGTTCGATTGCAGATGAGGAACGTGTCGAACTTGATGGTTTACTTTATGTGTTTCAACGTCTACCTCAAGGCATTGAACAGTGCCGTTACATCAAGCTGATTAGTCGGGAAGGATTTGAAGCATCAGACTTTGAGCCTATTGTGCCCAGCAAACGCCGCAGGAATTGTTACCGAATCGATGAAGAACAAATGTTTATTGAAATGACCCGTGGGCGCAGCGACATATATGATGTGCTTACGCATCTTACCTTTATGTACATCGAATCAGAAAAGATAAGAAGAAATAGTTTGGATGGGAAAGACCGCTATAAGCGGGATTGGATAATGCTTGAAAAAATTGTAAATAAAATTAAAGATAATTCAAGCTTTAATCAGGAAGTAGGTCTGACTTATTTAAGCACGCTATTAGGAAGGACATATGATGAAACCGCCAAGGCCTGCGAGACATTCGATGGTACCCAGAAAGTCAACAGTTTATTTAGAATTACCTACTGGCTGGGTAGATTAAGCATAGATGAGCATCTGGATCAAAATGATCGTGAAATCAGTTTTTCATCAGCCTTACGTGAAAAACTGGGTCATCATTTTTATGCAGAACAATGGTCTAGCCAACTTAAACAAATCCTCTACGAAAAAGGATTATTCAAACGGCCCTTGCACATTATTAGTGCGAATCTCCACAGCGTTATGAATTCACTTTATGCAAAGGCTGCATTAGGCAAAAAAATAAAATATTCATCGTTAGAAGACCTGGCTAATCAATTGAGTCTGGAAAAAAATAAAAAGCTTGAGAAGCAAATCCAAGCATTTGCTTCCAAAAATGGCATGACTCAAATAGCCGATGCAAGTGGTACCAATATTGAAACTCAATTGTTCGATACAGCCAAGATTGACTTATCCCTTTTACCCAAAGAGCTAAAATGGACCAAGTCAAAAATTCTAAAAGAAAAGCCAGTCATCTTAGTAATGGATTACGCATTTGGTGAACAGGCGTTTGAAACAATGGACGAACTCCTGAAGCCATTCAATATTTCAGATAATGATGCGGTAGCTCTTAACGTGGAATCTATCAACATAATGGGTAAAGCAGGCATCTTATCGGGTGGGAAAGGTGACATTATGATTCCCAATGCCCATATATTTGAGGGCAGTGCCGATAATTATCCTTTCGACAACTCTCTTTCAGTTGATCAGTTTAAGCATAATAATATTCTAGTATTTGAAGGGCCTATGATTACCGTATTGGGAACCTCTTTACAAAATCGTGATATACTACGTTATTTTCAAAAATCGTCATGGAATGCAATTGGATTGGAAATGGAGGGCGCACATTATCAAAAAGCAATTCAATCAGCCTCAAAAATTAGAAAAAATATTCGCCCGGACGTGACTTTGAGATATGCGTTTTATGCTTCTGACAATCCATTGATAACTGGGGGTACCCTGGCATCAGGCAGTCTAGGATTAGAAGGCGTAAAGCCTACTTATTTAATTACTCTTGCCATTCTAAATGGGATTGGCCAAAATGTAAACCTTAATAAAATTGATGGATAATAGTTATTCCGGAAGGTGGGTTTGAATCCATAGTCATTAATTTATCTATCCCACCTTGCAAGTTTACAACATCTCCTATTAAAGATTTTAAATGAATATCTTTCTTATCCAAAAGACTGAATATTTCGTCATATCGATGAGCCTGCATCCCATGGCTTCCTTTGATTTCTAGCTCATGGGCCACGATTAGATCCATAGGAATCGGTACCTGAGTGTGAGTTCCTTGTAGTAATCCAATTTGGATATGTTTCCCCTTTTTTTTCAATGAATAAATCGAATTAATACTAGCCTCAGGTTTTCCGATAGCATCAATAGAAATATGAACACCTCCATGGGTTAAGTCTTTGACCGCTTGAGGAACATCGTCTACTTCCGAAGCGTTTATTCTATGATCCGCACCAATTGCTCTGGCAAGTTCTAAAGATTGTTGGGAAAGATCGATAGCGATCGTTTCTGCTCCGTACGCTTTAGCAATCATAATTGCTGACAAACCTACTCCTCCACAACCATATACTGCAACTTGCTGACCTGGTTTAATTTCAGCTTGATGCACTAATCCACGAAAAGCAGTTATAAATCTACACCCTAAACAAGCAGCTTCAATGGACTCTAAATGATCTGGCAATAAGACTAAATTCTGGTTAGCGTATTCAATTTTAGTGAATTCTGCAAATGATCCCCAAGAAGTAAATCCTGGCTGGAACTGAAAATCACAAACTTGCTGATTTCCGGTCAAGCATTCCGGGCATTCACCACAACCTCCTACAAAAGGTACTGTCACGCGGTCCCCTATTTTCCATTTTTTTATTTGACTTCCAGTTTCAACTATTTCACCTACTAGTTCATGACCTGGAATATGCGGCAACACAATATCTTTATCAAAGCCTTGCCAACCATACCAATCTGATCGGCATAACCCAGTTGAGTGTACTTTCAAAATTACACTATTTGCTACGGGAATCGGATCAGGTACATCCGTTAAGTTTACTTTCTTTCCAAATTCATGATAAATTGCCGCTTTCATGTTAATGTCTATAAATAATTAATCAAAGTTTTAGATGATTGATTCAGATCTTCGCTGACACTGATCTTCGTCATTAATGTGAATTTAATTAAACAATATATTTAATCAAATATTGAGAATACCCGGTAAATGATAAATTAAATACTAATAAAGATGAAAAAAGCCAGCTCACCAATCCGACGACTTAACATTTTTATATTTTTTCTGATTGCAGGATTGATATATACATTTGCCGTAAGTTGTGATTCAGGTCCACCCGAAAATTCCAAATTTGCCCAAACTCAGCGAGGTAAAGCTCATTACCTTAATTATTGCAGCGATTGTCATGGAGAAGATGGCAAAGGATTAAAGATTGATTCGCTAGAGAAACAGCCGGCTAATTTAACCATAATCCAAGCGCGCAGAAGGGAGGATGCATTTCCCATATTGGAAGTAGCAAGAATCATCGACGGACGAAAAATGGCCGAAGCACATGGTTCTAGAAAAATGCCGGTATGGGGTGAAATATTTTCAGAAGATGAGCATTTAGATGAAACTCAGATAAAAGGTAAACTTGGCGAAATAATAGCCTACTTAATGAGTATTCAAGGAACTTAAATTAATCTTGATTTAACCAAATAAAAAAAGCCTCTGTTAGCAATCAGAGGCTTTTTTTATGAAAAATTGTGAAGCTGTCCGCGTAGTTACGAAATTTATTAGTCGCAATTTCTTATCCAAAAAGAGGCTCATAAGTTTTAGTTATTCCATTTATAATGTAGTTCTTTTCACAGGTCGTACACAGAAATGCTTAGCATTTCATTATATTGAAGTATTAATTTATTGGTAACAATTTATTATTTTGATAAATGAAAATGGCTTTAACTCAACATTTCTCAACATGAAATGTCAATGTTTTGAAAACCGTTGATATAATCATCTAAAACTATTTTATGAAGAATTTATTATTGTTGGGGACCTGTCTAATAATTGCAGTACTTCCATGTGCATCTCAGATTGATGTAAGTGGTAAAATTGTGGATCCTTTTGGCGATGCACTAATCGGTGCCACGATTATAGAATTATCATCTTCCAATGGAACCGTTTCTAATTTAGACGGATCATTTTCTCTTAATATAAGGGAATTACCGACTGCTTTCAGAGTATCCTACTTGGGTTATAAGAGTGTAGAGGTTGATGTCAAGTCATTAGACATTTTAATAATAGCGATGGAAGAAATATCCAATAAATTAGATGAAGTGGTCGTGGTTGGGTCTAGGGGGAAACCGAGGACCATCTTAGCATCTCCTGTTCCAATAGACAACATTAATGCTGACGAATTAAGGTCAAGTGGTCAGAAAAGTATTGATCAAATGATCAATTATAAAGTTCCATCTTATAATTCCAGTAATCAAACAATTTCAGATGCTACAGCTCATTTTGATCCTTCTGAATTGAGAAATATGGGACCTTCCAGAACCTTAGTTTTGATTAATGGAAAAAAGAAAAACCAAAGTTCACTGGTGTATGTCAATGATACGCCCGGGAAAGGTGAAGTAGGAGTAGACATGAAAAGTATTCCTTCCGCTGCAGTTGAACGGATAGAGGTCTTGAGAGATGGAGCTAGTGCGCAATATGGTTCAGATGCAATAGCAGGAGTGATTAATATTATTCTCAAAGAACGCCCAACAGACGGATCCATTAATTTGGAATCCGGGATTACTACTGAAGGAGATGGACTGTTGTATTCAGGAGATATCAACAAAGGATTCAGAGTAGGACAAGCCGGATACTTTAATATCACTGGAAGTTTTTATCATCAGGATGAGACCAATAGAGCTGGAGAACCAGGAGGAGATGGTTTGTTTGGAGTAATATTTGAGGATGATGCTATTTTAAATGGAAGCCATCCCTGGATACAGCAAAATCCCAATTTGGGTATGACCATTGGACAACCAAATTATACAGCGCTATCTGGTTTTGCCAATTTTGGAATACCTTATAGTCAGGGTAAAGGAGAGTTCTATGCATTTGGTGGATATACTTTTCGTGATGGAAAATCATTTGCCTTATACCGTGCTCCTTATTGGGTAGGTTCAGATTTTGGATTACTCACACCATCCGGTGAGTCTTATAATGGATTTCAACCTACATTTGAAACGGATATAGGTGACGCCACCTTTAATATTGGTAATCGCTATAATTTCAATGGTTGGAATACAGATATTAGTTTATCAACGGGATCAAATAGTGTAGACTATTTGATCGGTAATACTATTAATTTAGATTTAGAAGGAAATAGTCCTACAGAATTTGATGCTGGAGGTTATACATTTGGAAACGTACTTGGAAATGTCGACGTATCCAGGCAATTTAACAATGTTACATGGGGTATTGGCCTTGAAGCAAGAAGTGAATCGTTTGAAGTAAGAGCAGGTCAGGAAGAATCGTATGTAGGTGGAGGTGCTCAATCTTTTCCAGGTCTGCAACCAAGCAATGCGCTTGATGAAAACAGAACAAATTTTGGTATCTACACTAGCTTGGATGTCGACGTAAGTGAAGAATTTCTTATTAGTGGAGCACTGCGTTTTGAAAATTATTCTGACTTTGGGAGTAATCTTTCATGGAAAATAGCCTCAAGATTATTGTTAAATGAAGGCAAGGGCGCGATAAGGGCATCGGTAAATACTGGTTTTAGGGCACCTTCACTACATCAGATATATTTGAGTAATATTCAAACTTTGGTATCGGGTGGTACTGTATCCAATCAAGGCACCTTCAACAATGTAAGTAATGTGGTCAGTGGACTGGGAATACCTCAACTGGATGCTGAAACTTCTTTTAATTTTGCCGCCGGAATTACGTATAAATTCACAGAGACATTTTCTGTGTCAGCTGATTATTACAATATCGATCTAAATGATCGGGTGCTGTTTACAGGAGAGATAGGATTCGATGGGAATGATGCTACTGATAACCCGGTGGAATCAGTATTAAGAGATTTTGATGTCACTAGTATCAAGTTTTTTGTTAATGCCATGGATACCAAGACATCCGGATTAGATTTCGTCGCAAACTACGGTAATATCGAACTTGGAACAAACTCCAGCCTGGATTTCATTTTTGCATTGAATGCAAATTCTACTAAAATAGATGGTCAGATCGTCGCTCCAGGTGTAGTAGGTGCCGAAGGATACGATATATTCAGTAGGAAAGAACAATCCAGGGTGACAACTTCCAGACCCAATCTAAAATTTAACTTAGGAGCTACCTTAAATGTTGGTAAGTTTAATGCAGCTTTAAATAATACGTTTTTTGGAGAAGTGACCTGGCAGCATGCCGATGATCCAGGCAAAGATCAAACTTTTGGGTCCAGGGTCATTACTGATTTATTGTTAGGGCTTGATGTTGCTGAAAATTTTAACATTGATCTTACAGTAAACAATCTGTTTAATGTCTATCCTGATCCTATCGACCCTAAAGGTGATTTTGTTACCGATCTGGGTGGACGATTTAAATGGCCCTGGGAAGTAAATCAATTTGGATTCAATGGGACGATTGTAAAACTGGGCGTGAGCTTTAATTTCTGATCACCAACATAAATCTGTTGCAGATTTTATAATTTGAGCGTGAAATAGATGTTGGCCTATTAGTTACGCCTATTAAACAACCTTCTTTATTGATTAGGCCATTATTTTACGAAGAATTTTTGCTTATTCCTAAGTCGTCAAGGATAAACAATTCATTCTACAAGATGAAATCGATACTCATAGGTTGTGGCTATTACAAGAATGGCGTTGTTTTCGAAATCAAACCATCAATTTATGTTCCTTAAAGGAAAAAACAATCCGCAAGGTATCGTTATAATACCGGAAGTATTGAAACACTAATCAATTTAGTCAACACATATGAAGGTATGACCATTATTCCAGAACTGGCCATCCAAAATATGGTCCAAAAAACAATGGCAAAAGCTTATTCCATTGTCCCACCAGCACCAGTAGGGGAAGTGAGCATCACCTATCACAAATATTCCAATAAGATCAGATTTATTGATTTACTCGAAGATTGCATCAAAAGGAATATACCTGTGCAAATGTTGGATCGGATGGATAGCAAAGCAGTAGAAATCGGAAAGATGTAATGGTTTAACCTCCAATAATTAGCTAGTAAAAGGGTGTTTATTTAATAAACCCGAAAGCGATATTATCTCTTCCGGGTCTATGTCATGGATTATTATTTCTTAAATATTATCCAAATTCCTTGAATAATATGGATCTCACTAATTAAAGACGATTACGAAATAACATACCACATAAACTCAATATATAATTATCAGACATTGAAATAATTAAGTCTGAACACTTGAACTTACTAAACATTACCTTCCGCTAACATCGCTTCAGCCACCCGCACAAAACCGGCAATGTTGGCACCTTTCACATAATCTATATCACCATATCTGTCCATACCATACTCGACACATTTCTCATGGATTCCCGCCATAATTTTACGTAGCTCGGTATCTACTTTTTCCCGGGTCCAGGCCATGTGTATTGCATTCTGAGACATCTCTAATCCGGATGTCGCAACTCCACCAGCATTGGATGCTTTACCCGGTGCATACATCATTCCTTTCTCCTGAAATATTTTAATGGCTTCAGGAGTACAAGGCATATTGGCTCCCTCTGCAACTAGTGTACAACCATTTTTTACCAGGTTAAGCGCATCCTCCTTTTCGATCTCATTTTGCGTCGCACATGGAAGCGCAATATCACATGGAATATGCCATGGGCGCATACCTTTAAAATACTCGCATCCAAATTGCTCTGCATAGGCTTTAATCCTACCTCTTTTTACATTTTTTAATTCCAAAATAAAGGCAAGTTTTACTTCATCGATACCTTCAGGATCATAAATAGTTCCACTCGAATCCGAAGCAGTTACTGGTATACCGCCTAAATGAATCGTCTTCTCAATTGCGTATTGAGCCACGTTGCCTGATCCGGAAATACACACTCTTTTTCCCTTCATGCTATCGCCTTTTGTTTTAAGCATTTCATCTACAAAATAGCACGTGCCATAGCCGGTAGCTTCAGGCCGTATCAGACTACCACCATAAGCTAAACCTTTTCCCGTAAGAACACCGGTAAACTCATTGCGCAACCGTTTGTATTGACCAAACAAGTAACCGATTTCACGACCTCCTACTCCAATGTCTCCGGCAGGAATGTCCGTATAGGCCCCAATATGCTTAGCTAACTCGGTCATAAAATTTTGACAAAATGACATGATCTCATTATCTGATTTTCCTTTAGGATCAAAATCCGAACCGCCTTTGCCACCACCCATCGGCAACATAGTCAGTGAGTTTTTAAATACTTGTTCGAAAGCAAGAAATTTCAGAATACTCGGATTCACACTGGGATGAAATCGCAATCCGCCTTTGTATGGGCCAATCGCATTACTCATCTGTACCCGGTATCCGCGGTTCATTTGAAATTCTCCCCGATCGTCAATCCATGGGACCCTAAATATGATCATTCGGTCCGGTTCAGCGATTCTTTCTAATATTTTTGCTCGAAGATACTGTGGTTGATTTTCCATGAATGGAACCACAGTTTCCGCAACTTCTTGAACCGCTTGAATAAATTCCGGTTCATTAGGATTCCGTTTACGTACTTTTTCAACAAAGTCTTCGACGGCTTTTGATTCCTGGGGGATCAAAACATCTGACGAAATGTAATTCATGATTAATTTTGGATTTAGGTAATGAAATAATCACTTACTTGAAGTTTTATTCTATTACTAAAATAATTCCATTTTGATGGATACGTCTATGATTAAAGCCATGCTGTTTCATGATTATTATCACCGATGAAAATCACGTTAAATTCTATCTTCAAAGCAATAAATAAAAAGCTCTATGAAAAGACGTCAAGTACTTATTCTTGGCGCAGCTGGTCGTGATTTTCACAACTTTAATGTCTTTTTTAAAGAAAATCAAAACTACTATGTGGTAGCCTTTACCGCTGCGCAAATTCCAGATATAGCTAATAGAAAATATCCTCCTTCTCTTTCCGGACCTTTATATCCGCAGGGAATTCCAATTCTGGATGAGCAAAAATTACCAGGATTAATTAGCAAATACGATATAGACGATTGTTATTTCTCCTATTCCGATGTTTCCTATACTTATGTCATGCGTTTGAGTGCAATTGTACAAGCGGCCGGAGCTAGTTTTATCTTATTGGGTCCTAATGATACGATGATAAAAAGTAATAAACCAGTCATCGCAGTTTGTGCTGTCCGCACTGGTTGTGGCAAGAGCCCGGCTTCCCGGAAAGTATTGGAAATACTGCAAAATCAAGGAATCCGAGCTGTGGTCATCCGGCACCCTATGCCTTATGGAAATTTGGAAGACCAACAAGCTCAACGTTTTGCATCTCTTCAGGATTTTAAGACCCAACAATGCACTATTGAAGAAATGGAAGAGTACGAACCTTATGTGGTAGATGGTAACGTAATCTATGCAGGTGCAGATTATCAAGCCATCTTAAATGCTGCCGAGAAAGATGAACTTGGATGTGATGTTATCCTTTGGGATGGTGGTAATAATGATTTTTCGTTTTATAAACCAGACCTCTTAATTACTTTAGTCGATCCTCACCGACCCGGACATGAGCTTTCGTTCTATCCGGGCGAAGTTAACCTGCGTATGGCTGATGTAGTGGTAATCACCAAAATTGACAGTGCACCTCCGGAAGGGATTAAGCAAGTAAAAAACAATATCAAAAACACCATTCCGCAAGTACCAGTTATCGAAGCTTCTCTGAGTATCCGGGTTGATGACCCGATTATTATTAAGGATAAAAGAGTCCTGGTCATTGAAGATGGTCCCACGCTTACCCATGGAGGTATGAAGACAGGCGCGGCCACCATTGCAGCCCAGCGATTTGGAGCTCGTGAATTGGTTGATCCTCGACCTTTTCTTGATGGTAAGCTTAAAAGGACATTTGAAAATTATCCGGAAATTGGTAAACTTTTGCCAGCCATGGGTTATGGACCAGAACAACTCCAGGATCTGGAAGACACCATTAATCAGACTAATTGCGACACTGTAATTATTGGAACGCCCATTGACTTGGGTAGACTGATAAATATCAAGCATCCAAATACCCGGGTCTATTATACTTTTGAAGAAAGAAGTGCAATCAAGCTTGAGCAAATCATTGAACCATTCTTGAAATCCATAAATCTAGTTGCCCAATGATCAGTAAACAATCAGACCTCGCAGGTCCAGGTAGAAGTACCTATGAGGAAGTGGAAAAAATTCTTCCCAACAACTACCAAAGTAAACTGACTCCAAAAGAGACTCAGGAAGCTATCAATTATATTAAAGAAAATATTGAAAAAGGATTAGCCGAAGCGTTAAATCTGATCCGAGTTACTGTTCCCTTGATTGTAGACCGGGAAAGTGGGGTGAATGATATGCTGGACCGGGATGGATCCCGCACGCCGGTAGCATTTTATATATCCAATGACTTGGATAAGAATCCTATTTATGCTGAGGTGGTGCAAGCCGCGACTAAGTGGAAACGCATGGCACTGCAACAATTTAATATGCAAGTAGCTGAAGGACTCTACACAGATATGCATGCTGTGCGCAAAGACTACTTTTTAGACCATGACCATAGTGCTTATGTCGATCAGTGGGACTGGGAGCAAGTGATTGCTCCCGAACAACGCAATTTGGATTACCTTAAAAAAGTGGTAAAACAGATATGGAAAGTAATTACAGATACTGAAATAGGTGTTCAGGTTCTTTTCCCAGTTTTGAAAAGACCAGATCATAAAAACTTGCCTAAAGAGTTACACTTCATCCATGCAGAAGAAATCATGGATAAGTTTCCGGATCTACCTCGCAAACAAAGAGAGACCCAATTATTACAAGAATATCCAGCTGTATTCATTATTGGAATTGGGTGGGTTTTGGATGATGGCTATCCACACGAATTGCGTGCAGCCGATTATGATGATTGGGTAACACCAACTACCGATTCGAGTGGTCGAACTTTCCATGGACTCAATGGAGATATCCTGGTCTGGAATGCGACCACCCAACGTCGCCATGAATTGTCTTCGATGGGTATCCGGGTTAATAAAGAGACCTTGCGTCAGCAACTGGAAATATCGGGCGCTTTGGATATGCTAGCACTTCCCTACCATCAGGCGATCATGAATGATCAAGTACCTCAGAGTATCGGTGGAGGGATTGGACAATCCAGGACTTATATGCAACTATTACAAAAAGCGCACATCGGTGAAGTCAGTGTGTCCGTATGGCCAGAGAAGTTTAAAGAAATCTGCAGAAGGAAGAATATACACGTGTTAGAGTAATGTGCAAAGCTCCTAGATCCTCGCCTACTGCGAGGAGGGCTGCAGGCTCATGGATCTTTTCACATTCGTGAGCACGACCAATAAGTTGATTTACGAATACTCGAACCATCGAATTACAAAGTGATGTCCAATTTTCAATATTCGAATGTTCGTCAATCGAATGTTCGGTTAATCGTCATTCCTTATTAAAAGTTGCCAAAAATTTTTGGCTAAATGCTTCAGGGTTGTAGTGCCTAGATCATATAATGAGTTACTTACTTCATTAACATGATAATTTTCTATTCCCTATCAGCAAAGCTCACAGATCCTCGCCTACTGCGAGCAAGCCTGCAGGCATACATATCTTTTCACAGGTGATTGGTGAGCACGACCAATAAGTTGATTTACGAATACTCGAACCATCGAATTACAAAGTGAGATTTGTGGAAATATATATGTGTTAAATTGTGATATTAGACGAAGCTCTGTTGGAAAGATCTATAACCACACTTCCATAAGTCATGCGTTCATAACCCTTTTAAGATTAGGAGGATTCCAACCCTAGATTTTTCTTTTTATTGGATAA
>JAHEJC010000050.1 GCA_024639065.1 Lewinellaceae bacterium
TACCAGCCTGATCAATACCCGTTGGCGATAGAAATTATCAGACCGGATGCCCCCCCTGTAATTTCTACTTTTCACGATTGGCGTGAGGTTTCTGGTTTTCAATTCCCTTATAAAATAATTATTGATGATGGTGATCGCGAATTCATTTATACGTTTAAGGAAATCGATATGAATGCAGGAACGTTTGACGGTTTTCGTGCACCCGATACTGTATTGACAGATGAACAAAAACTAATGCGATTGCACCGTCTTATTATGGATGATCATTTTTTCGGTAATATGGACCGACTTAACGACCGCAACGGAGATAGTCTGACCATAGTTAGTGCAGGCGAAGTTTATGAAATGTCGAAAGACGAATCAGCCGCTACAATGAATCGTATAATTAATAACAGGGACTATTCCGTATACAACGACCTGATCCGGCCCAAAATTAAAATAGCCCAAGATGGAAGTCTTGCATGGGTGATTGTAAAGATATTAGCTAAAGGTATTCGATATGATGAAGAGGGAAAACCAAGTGGCTCATTAGAATTTACAAGTGCCTGGATTGAACTGTATGAAAAAGTCCAGGATCAATGGACATTGATAGGCAATGTCTCAAATTTTCAAGAAGGCATTAAATGACCATTAAGCAAATCGCATACAGCTAAACCGTTATCTATTGAATAATCAAATACTTAAGAAATGAAATTAAGAAATCATAAGTCATTAGCAATCCTATTCAGCTGTTTTTGGTTCGGTTTATCGAGTTGCTCCTCCTTGAAAAGTATTAAACTTAATAATGATGGAATTCAATTAATTAACCGAAATTTGGTCACCAAGGATATCTCTGGAACTCAGCTAGTATCCTTGAACGCCCAAGCCGGATCAGGGTTGGCCGTAATTAACGACGTTGAATTTAATCTAGGAACGATTGAACTAGAAATAAGGGGTGAAAACAATCCTGGCCAAAGTTTTGTCGGTATGGCATTTAATATTCAAAATGACTCTACTTACGAAGCTATATACTTTCGACCTTTCAATTTCCAATCACCAGAAGAAATCAGGAGGGAACATTGCATGCAGTATATTTCACACCCTGAGTTTGGGTGGAGAAAGTTAAGGACTGAACTTGAAGGTCAGTTTGAAGCCGAATATATTAACCCGCCGGATCCTGATGATTGGTTTGCCGTGAGTTTGGAAATTGAGCCTAATACCGTAATTGTAAAGGAGAAATCAACTGGAAGAATATTAATGGAAGTAGATAGACTGACTATGACGGAATCAGATCGCATCGGTTTTTGGGTAGGTCATGGTTCCAAAGGAAGTTTTAGAAACTTGAAGGTAAAGAATAAATAAAATCCAATTAAAAAATGCAAACTTGAATGTTCCAGCTACCTTACTTATATCTATGATTGCACCTTGTAAATCATAAATAATAGCACCATCATCCGTAAAAAGAGAAAGTAGGTATACCAGTTCTCCCAACAACCGCTTCTTTGGAAATCGGAGTAATAATCTCTAGATACGAATTTAAATCTACCCCCAAATACTTGCCTCATGTAGAAAAGAATTCATTCTTGAGAAGTTAACTTCGATGGCATTGAAACAAAAAGGAAATGCTTATATTGAATGAACAAAAATAATTATCCTATTAGACAAATAATTACAATTTTAATTATTCTAATTTTTTACAGTTGCAAGTCAACTTTAAAGCTTCCAACCGGAGAAGGTTATGTAGAACTAACCGAAGGCAAAGTTTGGTACCGCATAACAGGAACAGGAGATAAGACACCCTTGTTGTTACTCCATGGAGGACCAGGCTTTCCCAGTTACTATCTCAATCCCTTGGTCGAATTGGGTGACGATCGCCCGGTAATCTTTTTTGATCAACTGGGGTGCGGAAGATCAACCCATCACACTGATACTACCCTAATGACCATAGGTAGTTACGTTGAACAATTGGAACAATTGAGAAAAGTACTCGGGTTAGAATCTTTCTACTTATATGGCCAATCATGGGGGACTATGCTGGGCGTCGACTATTACCTAAAGTATCCAAAATATGTCAAAGCCATGATTCTGAGTAGTCCTGCATTAAGTGCGACCATGTGGGCGCAGGATGCAGAAATATTAATTACCACCCTACCCGACTCTATCCAAGCTGCCATAAGTAAAAGTGTCGAAACCGGGGATTTTAACCACCCCGAATACCAAAATGCTATTAACATTTTTTACCAAAATTTCATGGCCCGAAAACTTCCCTGGGATGCGAATATGGATAGCACCTTTGCCGAAATGAATCAAGATATCTATGGCTTCATGTGGGGACCTAGTGAATTCACTCCAACTGGAAATTTGAAAAATTACGATCGAACCAATCGACTTGGAGATATCAAGATCCCGACTCTTTTTATTTGTGGTGAATATGATGAAGCCCGGCCGGAAACGGTTCAATACTATCATAGTTTAGTCCCTAACTCGAAGTTTGAAGTAATCAAGAATGCTGCCCATATAACCATGCACGATAATCCTTCAGCCGATATAGCAGCTATCCGGGATTTCTTAGTAGATATTGAAGGGAAATAATTGAAGATTATAAGGATTCGATAGGCCTATCAAAGGTAGGTAAACCTGTAACAAATAAATCCCACTGGCCTCACCCATCCGCTATTCTAAACCTACCCAAAAACCAATCGATCCTAGCTCTTGGAGATCTAAATATAAAAATCCAGAATACTCAACAATCCAAAAAGCAAACTAGCGACTCCATTAAAAGTAAAGAACGCTAGATTGACTTTGCTCAGATCATTTACCTTGACCAAGGTATGTTGATAGATGAGCATTAAAAGGAAAGTACCGACTCCAACCCAAAGCAGTATTTGCATAGAGTCAAAAGATGCTTCAAGCAATAATGCGGTTATAATAATCAAAATGGCACATATTATATGGAGCGAAACGGATATCCACAAAGCTCTTCGCCCACCCAAAGCTGCAGGCACAGAAAAAAGATGATTTTCCTTATCAATCCCTTCATCTTGTAGCGCGTAGATAATATCAAATCCGGCTACCCAGAAAAGCACCGCAAAGCCTAAAAGAATAGGAATGACGGCAAATTGTCCGGTGACAGCTAAATAAGCGCCAACAGGCGCTAATGATAATCCCAATCCAAGTACAAAATGTGATAAAGAAGTAAATCGTTTACAGAAGCTGTACCCTAAAACTATCAATAAAGCTACAGGAGAAAGGTAAAAACAAATTGGATTGATAAAGAAAGTACATACTATAAATGCCAGACAATTTAACAAGACAAAAGTTAGGACAGAATTACGCGACAGTAACCCGGCGGGAATTTCACGATATTGAGTCCTGGGATTTTTTTTATCAAATTGAGCGTCGACTAATCGATTGAAAGCCATGGCGGCGTTTCTAGCAAAAAACATGCATCCGATTACCAAAAAAAATGGTTGCCAATTCCAGCCTCCCCCTTGATAGTGAATTCCAATAAAAAAACCAAGCAAAGCAAAAGGCAATGCAAAGATGGTATGACTAATTTTCACCAAAGAGAAAAACTTCTTCATATCGTATTCAAACAAAAAAGCCTGCAGAAAGATTACTACAGGCTTTTTTAGTTTTCAAGTGGTTTAAGTTTAGATCTTAACCTTCAGCTTTGGCAACTTGTCCTTTAAGCTTGATGACTGTTCTTGGAGGATTTGTATTGGCAGTCACAGTTACATCTCTATTCTGAGCACCAGACTTTCCTCTACTATTAAACTCAACAGTAATTGCACCTTCTTCACCAGGAGCAACAGGATCAGTAGGTTTCTTAGGAACCGTGCACCCACAGCCAGCTTTAGCATCTGTAATAATTAAAGGCTCGGAACCTGTGTTTTTAAATTTAAATACGTGCGTAACGACTTCACCGGCAGTGATGTTACCAAAATCGAAATCTGGCTCAATCCATTGGATGGTCGTAGTAGGACCAGTAGGTACATCTGCCAATGATGGATTGGTTGCAGGATTATTCAATGGTGCTGTTTCCGCACTTTCAGGTGACGGTGCAGAAGCCAAGCTTTGTCTTGCTTGATCATTTGATTCACTTGAACCATCGCTATTACAAGAAACCAAAGCAAAAAGACCTACAACTAGAGAAAATAAAATAACTTTTTTCATTTTAAATACTTTTATTAAAAGATCAACAAAAATAAATACTTATAACTATATATATTAAAAGAACTTAATAAAATATTATTGTAAAATAATTGAGTTCTTTTTAATAGTCATCACAAAAATACATCCAATAATTCTGGATAATTGTTAATGGAATTTAAATAGTTGCAAATAAAACGAAAAAGATCCTGTTCCACCGATCAAGATCTTTTTCTAAATAAAAACTGATATAAGTACTAGAATCTATGAAATATGTTCAAAACATTTTGAAAAGGCCGATAAGTTAGAATGCATAAATAGCTGCAAAAATTAGTGCTGAACTGGAAGAAGTTGCGACTTCATCCGCATCAACGAACACATCTTTGCCGGCTGCATCAATTCTAAATTCAGGGATCAGTGTGACCGGCCCCAATTTAATATTTCCAGATATAGTGAAATCAAATACACTTCCATCTGCAGCTCCTAAAATCAAGCCATCTGGATCTCCAATATATTCTCCTCTTATTCCAAGGGTAAAAGCATCACTCATGGCATAATTAGCATAAAGCGCAGCACCAGACCAACTGGTATTATTCCCCTCGGACATTACATTTGTTTTAGTCGTTGCATTCACGCCAAGTCCAAAATCATCCGTCAACTGAAAGGTAGCAGTCAAATCAACTTGATGACCAGTTTCTAAAACATTGTCTTCCTCATCAACTGCATCTTTACCACTAATATAATTCAAATACACGCCTACTTTGTCATCCGAATAAGATAACTGAGCCCCAAAATGTTTTCCCGGAACTTCATCTATCTTGGCATCAGTATCATTGAAAATTCCAACCATCGCTCCAAAGTTATCAGATAGCGCAAAATCTGCTTTTAGACCGGTATGATAGAAAGGCCCATTGGAAAACATATAAGAAGTACTATAGTTAATATTTGCCGGTGCATCGATTACTTCATATCCTACATGCGTTCCAAAATTGCCTAAAGTGAATGTAACCGCATCTAAAGGGCTATAGGTAACAAACAGTTGCTTTATAGCCGATAAAGTTGTTCCATTATAGCCATTCGCTACTTCAGCCCTGGGACCAACTGCCAGATCAGCCACAAAACCAACTTTCCCCACCGTTTTTGCCAAAACCACATTGGCCATACCTAAAGTAAAAGAGTTGTGGGTCTCTGTAAAACTGGTTGGGAATGGAGATTCATTGAAACTATTTTGATAATAGGCATCCACAAAGCCTGATACTTCCAATTTACTGGACGTTTCCTCTGATTCTTCAATTTCCTCAGCGACCCCCGACGTATTTTCTTCCATAACTGGCTCCATGTGAACCATCACATCCTGCGCTTTTCCCAGAGTAATCGATAATAAAAATGCAATTGTAAAAAAGACTTTTGTTGAATAGTTATTCCTTTTCATCATTTGGATATTTATTCCCATAGGCAAGACCCACCAAAAGTCTTGCTTAGAGATATTAGATAAATTAAAGTTTTACTTATTGAAAAAAACTTGAAGCTTATTGTATGCTCATGGCATAATTTTCTACACCAATATTTGTATCCGGATAGGCACTCATTTCATGTTCCGCAATATCCAATCCTTTTAACTCATCTTCTTCGGACACTCGAATTCCCATGGTGATTTTCAACACATACATGACGATAAATGCAAAGGTAAAAGTGAAGGCTCCAATTGAGGCAATACCTATTATTTGGTACCCTATTTGTGCAATTCCAGCCAAATCTCCAAATAAGCCAACGGCCAGGGTGCCCCATATTCCACAAATCAAATGAACGGATGTAGCTCCCACCGGATCATCCAGTCTGAGGCGATCAAACATGACCACGGAGAAAGGAATTATAATTCCGGCAATGAACCCAATTGCGATGGCTTCCATAGGAGACATTAGATCAGCGCCTGCAGTGATACCGACCAGTCCACCTAAACAACCATTGAGCACCATAGATAAGTCGTGTGATTTAAAAAGAATATAGCTGGTAACAAAAGAACCCATAATACCTGCAGCCGCAGAAAGAGCTGTGGTAACAAATACTAAGGATACCGCACCTGCATCCCCAGATAATACACTACCGCCATTGAATCCAAACCACCCAAACCATAATAAGAATACACCAATTGCTGCCAGTGGCAAATTATGTCCTGGAATAGGATTTATCCCTTCTTTGGTAAACTTTCCCTTACGTGCTCCTAACAATATGATGGCCGCCAGGGCTCCAAATCCACCAACTGCGTGAACTAATGTTGATCCGGCAAAATCATAAAAACCTAATTCATCCAGCCATCCAGCTCCCCATTTCCACATACCAGTTATTGGGTAGCTCAAAGACACAAATAGGACACAAAATATAAGAAATGGACCTAATTTTATACGCTCGGCTACAGCACCTGATACAATCGTGCAACAAGTCGCTGCAAACATGGCCTGGAAAATAAAGTCCGTCCAGTATGTATATCCTCCATCAGCATATTCAATCAATCCAGCAGCTCCTTCAGGCATGGATAATCCAAATCCTGCAAACCCAAAAAATCCTCCAGGATCTCCACCAGGATACATAAGATTAAAACCTAAAATGTAGTAGGTGAGCAAGCCTATAGAAATAATCATCACATTCTTAAATAATATATTCACCGTATTTTTTCTTCTTACAAATCCGGCTTCAAGAGCTGCAAATCCCAGGTGCATAACAAACACCAGTACAGCCGCTATCATTATCCAGAGGTTATTTGCAGTAAATAATGCTTCATTCATGACTTTATACTTTTATTATAATATTTATTGAAATATTTTATGTTTACTAATTTGTAGCAACTTTATAGTGCATTTTCGCCAGTTTCTCCGTTTCGGATTCTGTATACTTGTTCCACATCAAGAACAAATACTTTTCCGTCACCTACTTCACCAGTACGTGCTGATGTAAGAATTGTCTTGACAATTTGATCTGCTTTTTCATCAGTAGCTAAGATGTCAATTTGTAATCTCGCTATGTAGTCTTTACCATATATACTACCCCGATAGACCATTGTTTCACCCTTTTGCAATCCATAGCCTTTAACTTCTTTAAGAGAGAAAAACTCTACACCAATCATCGCGAGCGCATCTCGTACTTCATCAAAACATTGTAGCCTAACTATTGCTTCTATCTTTTTCATTGATATTAGTTTGAAATTGAAATAAATAAGGAAGGGCTCTTAATACGTTGTAAATGTAAATGGGATAAATGAACTGGGAAAAATCAAAAAATTAAAATTTGTCAAACCCAGCAGGCTGTTTTAATATATAGTATATTGATTATGTGTGCTTTACAAACATTTTACTGTTATCTGCAAACGGAATTAGTTGACCACATTTTTTAATTAATTTTTAAAAAAACCCTAAAATTTATAAATTCTTTCAAACAAAAGGCACAGGATATTGATGTATTTTCAATAAAAATGATGCTTTAATGAAATTAATGTACTTATTAATAATGCAAAAATGTTTAATTCGACATCGATGCAATATTCAAAAACTACTTGGTTTGAACGGTATCTCCTTGCCAGGAATACTCGTCTTATAGAATTGATGATCATTAGAAGTAAAAATTAGAAGTAAAATTGGCATCATTTTTATTTTAAAAAAAGAAGCGTATTTTTACCACTGAACAACCACGAATCATGAAATTAAAAGGAATTATATTCTGCTTCCTTCTGACTGGAATAGCTTGCTCTACCCACCCCTCCTCCGTTTCCGAATTGAGCGTACCAGAATCAGAGTACAGTGCTTCTCCAAGCCCCACGACAGCTTCAAGATTATCACAATCCATCGTTGAGTATTTGCAAAATAATCCTACTTTAGATCAATCCTCAAAATCGAATTTACTAGCTAGAGCTTTGGAAGTTTGTCAAGAACAAAAGATGTGGCAACAAGCAGCAAATTTTCTAAACTCAATGATTCGGAACACCTCTGATAGCGATGAGATTGATGATAAAGCTCAAGAACTGATCGGAATCCTGGAGAACATGAATAATCCAGCGGCTTCTGCGTCATTGAAATTAGCTTATAAAAAGGCCTATCCTAAAAGCAATGCGAATATTACCTTTAAAGTGAACTCATCCGTTGAAGATGGTTCTATTGATTCAAGGATCGAAAGGTTAGGTAACGCTATGTTTAATGATTCTACGCATCAATTTAATGAAAGGACCGCAACACAATTTGTTGATGCTTGCGAAGCACATGCCTTATTGATGCCAAATGAAGATAGTTCCATTGAGTACCTCCACAAAGCTGGGGAGACGGCAAGATCGATTCGATCTTTCCGAAAGGCCATTTCCATTTATGATTGGCTATATGAAAAATATCCTAGTGACTCCAGGTCTTCACAAGCGCTATTTTTGAAGGCATTTACGTTTGATAACGACCTTAGAGATTTAACTACGGCTAAATCACTTTATGAGGAATATTTGGAGAAGTATCCTAACGACGATTTTTTTGATGATACCCAATTCTTATTAAAGAATTTAGGAAAATCTGATGAAGAGATCCTAAAAGAACTAAGCGAATCTCAGTAGCAAGATAGTAAGTGGGTGGTGGGTATTGAGTATGGAGCAGAGGTCAACGATAATTGGGAGAAATAGAGATTCCCTTCAATACTGTTATTGCTCAATTACTAATTTCTAATTAAGCTTTCATGTTTAATGTTGCTTTAGATATAGGATTTAAGGCCGTTCCTTTCACTTTGGCTTCCACTTCCAGTCTAAACTGAGACTTCACTCCTTTTAACATTTTGGCTGCTTTAACCAGACCTCCATAAACAAAATTCTTTTCTTCCATTTGATCCATCTCCGATTTGATCGGATTGAAGGTTAATGAAAAAGGAATTTCCACTTCCTCATCCGCTCTTACTTCAATGGGTTCATTAAACTCAATCTCCCCAATTGAAAATTCATTGATAAGTTTATTTTTGCGTCTTCCTCGAAAGTATTTTTCGACAAGTTTGACTTGAATCCGTGTTACCGTTTGATCGTTCATTGAAAAAAAACGAATAAAGCCTGACAATTCACCAGCTCTCATGGATACTTGATCCGGTACCACGATTTCAACTTTGACACCTTCTATACCCAAAAATCTTTTAACTTTACCAAACATGATCTTACCTTATTTATCATTAAAAATGTAAAAATTTAAGAACAAGTTTCACATTTCCCCTCGATTATAGATAAACTCATTCAATTTTACTATAAAAATAGATCTGTTCAGATAATAACGTTTGATTTTAGGACTTAATCGCTTAGCAATCGCCAACGGCCACTTTATGATTATCTCATTACTTATGGCCAATAATGTGGATGATTATAGAACTTTAGTGGTACTGGAACAGGAAAAGTAAATGCCGATAGTGTCTAAACAAAAAGAATAAACTAGTCTAATCCATCCATTAGAATATCAGGGGGTATTGATCCTTTTTTTCCGTAAGCATGAATCAATCGATTTACAAATAAGGAATAAAAACCGGCATGATTCAATAAAACTTTTTCTTTATGGTTCGGAATCATCCCCTTACTAAATCCTTGACCAACAAAAGAATCCGTAAAATCGATGTCTTTGGACATTATATGTAAGGGTACCGCAAATGGCGAAATTGAATCATTTAATACGTATTCAAGTGTCGGTGGTTGGTGGTCACCGATAAGTATAAAAACGCAATTAGAGTCCAATTCGAGCTGTGTGGTCATAAAATTTTGAACCACCGTCAATGAATATTCAATAGTTTTATGATATCGAATTATGTCAGTTGTTTCTAATAGTTTATCATAATCCGCTGGCTTCTCGGTAAAGTCATTTAGTTTCTTGAAATCTTTTACTATTGGTGGGGTTGGTCGCCAAGGTATGTGAGAATTCATGGTAATGAAAAACATAAAGTAAGGCTGGTCTCCTTCATGTAAAAATTTATCATGAAACATATCCAGTGCAAACTGATCTGGTACACCACCAAAATATTCATCGTATTTGAATCCAGTATAACCTATATCCTCATGTTTTATCCAGGTATCAAAGCCAAAAAAATCTTCAGATAATTTATACAACTCCGAGGTACTTTTCTTAACATTTGACATCGTCTTCATACGATACGTCAGATAATCATTCATCTTAAACCACCTGGTGAGATGTGGATAATCCGGAAAATTTTCCAGTAAATGGAGATACTGGATCTGGCTCTCAACATTTATTCCCGTAATAGCGGTAGTAAATCCTAACCAAGATCTACCGCCAATGATTGGTGAATTGGAATAAGTACTGACACTTGACCATCCCTTTGTTTTAATCGTGGAATCCATTCGACTCATAAAAGAAAGGTGTTGGGTAGCGTATTCAGAATAGAAAGGGACAGCACCATAAGATTCGACAAAGATTAAATAGACATTGGGTTTCGTTTCCAATTCAATCTGATTATATTGCGAATAAGTTTGTAATTGCTGAACGGTGTGAGGAGAAGCCGAGTTAGGAATATCCATACTTCTAAATATCTTAGGCCATGTCCATTGGACCGTTTTCCAAGCATTTTTATAACCCTTATTTGGGAATATATGATGTCCAATTGTCCCTAACAATAAAATAGGTACAATACTAAAGATCAAGTATTTCTCCTTTGCGCGAATGGTGATTCTCTGAAAACTTTGTAATAACCAACGACATCCCGCATAAACAATGGTTAGTAGCAACAAACCCACTATCAAATAGAGCAATAAATGCTTTCCTTCTCCAAATCCAATTTCCTTTAAAAAAGTGGGTAACACCCCAATCGCTAAAGCTAAGTCGTTCTCAAAATAGGGATGGCCACCATATAGTCGTACCGAAAATTCATAATAGATATTATAACTCAGCAAAAAAAGATATCCGACCGTCAGGATCCAGGTTAACCATTTTGAATATTTCCATCTTATTGGCAATGCCAACACAATTAATAAGATTAATAAAAAGTCGCATTGGAATCTAAATATATCAAAGTTGTTTCTGATTAATAACGAACTCCACAACGGGTAAGATTCAAACTCCATAAATCCAGAATTTGGAAGATGTTTCCACATATCTTTATAGGCACTAAACTGTGGTAAGAACAAAAAAAAGTTCAAGACCAGGGCTATAAATACAAACTGTATTAAAGGCTTTCTTTTAATAAAATTAACCACTGGGAAAGATTAAAGTAAACAAATACCATATTTCAGACCATTCTTTTGTGCCAACTATTTTCTAATTTTTTTGCCCAAGAAGATAGGAAGAGCGCTTTGGTATTCACCAGGTTATCAAATACAATGGTCTTATCATTGATGGTGCCTTGTTCGTAAGCTTGAGCAAATGCTTGGCGATTCAATAAACAGATATTATTTCCGCTATAGATAGCAAAAGTCATCCGATCCATAAAATCGACCGACAGATGATCAGATAAACTTTGGATAAAATGAACAGAACTATCTATCGAGCATCCACTGGCAGCATGATGTGATTGATCAACCATTAAGACGATAAAGGCTTTAAACAATAGGGAACCTTTAGCAGCAAGATCGATACTATGACTTGTCCATCGTGGAATAAATTCATTCATTTCATTTGTGACCCAAGCTGCTTCCTGGTCGGATAAAATTCTATTCGCCTGGTAAATCCATACGCGCGATTCAGGAGGCATATTACTCCATAGCTCATTATGAATTATATGAGGTTGCGTTAATAGTGTATTTTCCATTTCACCAATTGTTTTGTTGAATGATTAATTCAGCTAAATCATAAACCATAATTTCATCTTGCTTATCCAATGCCTTCATACCATCTTGTATCATGGTTAAACAAAAAGGGCAATTTGCTGCAGTTATAGCGGTTTCTGTAGCTACTATTTCTTCTGCCCGTTCCAAGTTGATCCGTTTGTCTCCGGGCTCGTCTTCCTTAAACATTTGGCCTCCGCCAGCTCCGCAACATAAACTTCTACTTTTACAGCTAGCTAATTCTTTAATATCCGCCTGGAGACTTAACAGTATTTTTCGAGGTATTTCATAAACTCCATTGACCCGACCCATATAACAGGAATCATGGTAGGTTAGTTTTTGTTTAGAAATCGGTCCATTTTTAGCTATTTTTAATTTCCCCGAATCAAGCAAATTTTGGATATATTCAGTGTGGTGCAAAACTTCGAATTGACCATCATATTGGGGATACTCATTTTTTAATGTATTAAAACAGTGAGGACAAGTAGTGACTATTTTTGCTATGCTGTATCCTTTAAGTGTTTCTATATTTTGGATAGCCAGCATTTGAAACAAAAATTCATTTCCGGCTCTTCTGGCAGGATCCCCAGTACAGGTTTCTTCATTGCCCAAAATGGCAAATTCTGTACCAACCGTCTGTAATATTTTAGCGAACGCACGAGTAACTTTCTTTGCTCTGGGATCAAAACTTCCAGCACAACCTACCCAAAAAAGGACTTCCGGCATCTTCCCCTCAGCAGCATACTGAGCCATTGTTTTTATTTCACTCATAGTATTTAATTTCTCAAAAATAATTTTGTTACTGGTGTCCATTTTCCTTTCGAATCCATTAGGGTAACAAAGACCATTTGGCTGGTTTTATGAAAATCTAAATTTATTCTGTGATTAAAGGGGCGATCGATTATCAGTTCTCCCAACGAATTGAAAAACCTCATTCGTTGAGGTGGTAAAGGCTCACTCCAATGAATTCGAATTTCTCCGGTTGTAGGATTTGGATAAACGGACCATTCAATATTCGATAAAGCGGGTTTGATTGAAGTTAAAGAAGACCTCCAATCTTCAAAGCGATTTAATAAGGAATCAATTGCATCTATTTTGTAAGGTGTAGATGATACATTGATGTCTAGCCAAAGCATATCAGTACTATCGGTAGGTTTGGCTACTCGTATGTAAGTACTTTTTGAAGAGACTAAAGAATCCAAGCACCTGGTATCCGCCCCTATTTCTTTCGCTCCTCTTATCGCCCCTAATAATTTATCTGCCAAGTCACCATTCACATTCTCAAATCCTTGGACCATTTTGTCCAATATACTTTCAGAAATCAAAGCATTTCCAACAATGACAAAATTAGGACCAAATCTTTCGGCTTGAATGGGTAATAATTTTGTCCCAGATTGCGCTGCTAGTTCTAATTTTTCATTTCGAAAAACAGCCACCGCATATTGTCTGAATTCATGAGCGCTTTCTGCATCATGGCTGACCAGCCAGGTCATGGTTGATTCAGCGCCTCGTCCACCGTCAATTTGGATGCGGAAATTTTCCTGATTTCTTTGATGATAAAACCCTTGGGTCAACATAGCTGCTTTGCCAGGTATTAAATCGGACGCTACATGGGCCTCTCCTTCAGGAGAATCTTCTTGAGTACACGAGCCTCCAGCTGCACCAAATTCTCCGGTGATCGTATCAACAGCTACTATGCCAAATGAAATTTGGCTATAAACTGAAGAACCCATTAGGCAAAAACAAAAAAATAAAATACCTTTAATTTTCATGAAACAATTATTTAATCAATCATTTTTAAACCAAGATTCCCTATCTTCAGAGACTTGCCAGACAGATCCGCCACTTTCTAAGCTATTGAACATCGGCATCCAGTCTGAGGGTCCTGCAGATTCAGTTAATATTTTATAACGTCTCAATTGAAGAATAGCGTCGAGAGGGTCAATCAAAACAGGACAAGCTTCAACGCAGGCATTACAAGTTGTACAAGCCCAAATCTCTTCCTCTGAAATATAATCAAACAAGCTCTTTCCATCACTAAAATTATCTTTTTTAAGTAATGTTGTTTCTTTGGGCAGGTCAGCTGAAATAAATTGAACAGACTTAGTCTTTAGTTTTTTATTAATATCTGTAGCCCGGTCCCGGATATCCATCATGACCTTTCGAGGAGAAAGTTTTTTACCAGTAAGATTAGCTGGGCAAACTGATGTACACCGACCACATTCCGTACAGGTGAAGGCATCTAAGAGATTTTTCCAACTCAAATCTTGAATGTCCTTAGCTCCAAAATCAGGTATTTCTTCATGGCTTTCGGCCTCTGTTTCACTGGTGAGGCCTAACATCGACTTAATCTCAGTAGTGATAGCTGGCATATCGCTCATTTGACCTCTTGAGATTAATTTGGCATAAAAAGTGTTAGGAAATGCAAGAATGATGTGCAGGTGTTTCGATATTGGTAGATAATTTAAAAAGGCATAGACGATAAGTAAGTGTCCCCACCAACCTGCTCTTTCAATCCACATAAGCCAATCCGTAGGTACAGATCCAAATACCGAAGCGGCAAATTGGGCAGATAGCAATAGATCTCCTGTATCTGGGTAGTGAATTGGATCTCTTTCCTGAAGTATCATATCAGCACCATTCATAGTAAAGATTGCACCAATAAGTAAGATTTCACCAATTAAGATCAGATTTGCATCTAGCTTAGGCCAAGCACTCATCTCCGGTTGCTGAAATCTTGGAATCTTGAGCATATTTCGTCGAATGATGAAAATGATTGTACCGATAAGGGCCAGAGCCGAAAGAACTTCGATGGTGCTGATTATGATCGTATAAAACTTTCCGAGTAAAGGGGCAAAAATTCGATGAACCCCAGTAAATCCATCAATCATTATTTCTATGAGCTCAATTTGAGTAAAAATAAATGCAACGTAAATAAAGAGATGCATAATAGCGGGTATCCAGCGTTTGAACATTTTTCGCTGTCCAAATGCAACTAATAAAACATTTTTCCATCGACGACTATCGGGACCCTCGAAGTTGGTTTCACCCCCCAACATAATAGTTGAGCGAATATTTTTAAACTGACTGAAAGCCCAATAAAATGCAACGATTGTAATAATGGTAAACACCAATGTTTGTATCATAAATCCTCGTAAAATTTCAATAAGTATCTGAAATTACAGAATTAAAAATAATTATTTTGACTCTAGGTCAAAAATACAATTTGCTGCCTTAATTTGGTAGTCTTTGTCCTTTTTTGATTCTACCTATGAATCAAATTATCTATCCAGGTGATCCTAGCGGGTAAATATATATCTTTACGCATGTACCTCTATCCAATAAAGTAAAATAAGATGGAAATACTAGATAGTAAACAAATCAAACAAAAAATAAGAAGGCTTGCTTTTGAAATCGCGGAAAATAATTTTGCCGAAGACGAGATCATACTGGCAGGAATAAATAACAATGGTGTGCATTTTGCCAAACTATTAATAAAAGAACTGAAAAAGATCAAGCCTATTTTATATACACTAACGCATATAAAGCTAAATCCGGCATTTCCGTTGGACTACGATATTCAAATTGGTCTGAGTAGTAAAGAATTGAAGGACAAAGTTGTTCTAATAGTTGACGATGTAGCTAATACCGGCAGAACTATCTTCTATGCAGCCAAACCGTTATTGGAAAGTTTACCAAAAAAAGTTCAAGTGGTCGTTTTAGTCGATCGCAAGCACAAGTCCTTTCCCATGCAATCTGATTATGTAGGACTTTCTTTAGCTACTACTCTTAGAGAAAATATCGAAGTAAGCCTCAAACCTCTGAAAACCATGCACGTAGCGCTGCATTAAGACCATTGTGATTTTCAGGGAAAGAAATTAAAATTTGGGGAGTAACTTAAAATTTCAAACCCGGGGCACTCCGAGATAAATAGTTTTGAGCTATTAATCAATCACCACATGATAATGTCTGATAACATCCGTGCCCAGCAAAACATCGTACCTATCGTGCCATCCAAGAGCTCCGCGTTTATCTCTGCTAAACTCTACTTGAATTTGGATATAAAGGTCTCTATCTCTTTTCTTTATAACTAACTATTTAAATATAATAATTATACCAAAATGGATCATTGTATAATATATTATTGTCAAGCTCCTGTTTTCAAATTAAATATTTGGATTTAGCCTGAATGAAAAGCATTAAATTGGTGGCGAAAAAATGTATTGAGGCATTTTATGGTTACCAATATAATTTCTGAGTGTGATCCTAAAAGATACTATCGCCAGATGAAGTTTACTAGTCTTATAGGCTTTTAAACTATTCTAATCCATCAAACTTTATATTTAATCCAAACTATATAGGTTAGATTCTGCAAAATTGTACCTTTGCGCGGAATGTTAAGAGGTAAACAATTTTATGGATAAAAATTCAGTTACAGGGCTCCTATTAATCTTTCTAATATTGATCATTTGGTCGTGGTGGATGAGGCCCAGTGAAGCAGAAGTCGCCGAATACGCCCATCGCCTGGATTCCATTGAACAAGTGAAACAGGATACTCAAGCCGATGTCATTGATATCGGGACTAATCAAAGAACCACACCACCATCACCAGATTTAGTTGATTCGATTTC
Organism: Lewinellaceae bacterium; assembly: GCA_024639065.1. Taxonomy (GTDB): domain Bacteria; phylum Bacteroidota; class Bacteroidia; order Chitinophagales; family Saprospiraceae; genus JAHEJC01. The sequence goes on from JAHEJC010000050.1 coordinate 16,531, forward strand.
AACCCAACAAAATCAGGCTCGTTTTGGATCTTATGCTAAACACGGAAGTGGCGATTCAAAAGAATTTAAGCTCAAGAATAACTTAATTGAATTGACTTTTTCTAACAAAGGTGGACGCATCACTCAAGCTGTTCTTTCCAATTACAAAAAACTGTATAAAAATGAGGAAAGAGAAGAAGTTAAGATTCCACTCCTTTTACTAGAAGATGAAAAAAATAAATTTGAATATTGGTTGCCCCTTAATCAAGTGCCCAGTGGAAAACTGAATACGGCAGATTTATATTTTGATGTTGAACAATCATCAGATGAGGTCAAATTTAAAGTAACAGGTACCGATGGATCCTATTTTGAACAATCGTATGTCTTAAAACCGAATTCATATATAGTAGATTACTCTATTTCATTTAACGGTCTGGATACTAGAGATAATTCCTTTAAACTTTTATGGGAAAACTATTTAGATAAAATAGAAATCAACACTGATTTTGAAAAATACTATTCTACTCTTTATTTTAAGGAAGTTGAAGAAGATGTCGATTATTGTAATTGTCGTAGTGATGCGGTAGAAGAATTACAATCCAAATCGATTAAATGGGTCTCCGCGTCTAATCAATTTTTTAATACGGCCTTGATCGCCGAACATCACTTTCAAAATACCAGACTGGAAACGGTCATGTTGGACACGGATACTGGAGATGATCTAAAAAAACTTGTAACGGATATAGGCATCCCATTTTCCGGAACACCTGGCGGTGAGACGGTAAATATGCAAATGTATATTGGTCCGAATGATTTTCAATTACTCCGTTCACTGGATCAAACGATGGAAGATATCATCCCTTTTGGAAGGAGCATTTTTGGGTCGATTAATCGTTGGATTATACGTCCCATTTTCGATTTTCTATCCGGTTTTGTTGGTAGTATGGGTATTGTCATATTAATCCTTACGTTGATTGTCAAGCTGGCCCTTTATCCCCTCACTTATAAAATGCTACACTCTCAAACCAAAATGAGTGTACTCAAGCCTGAAATGGCAAGTTTAAAAGAAAAGCATAAGGATGAGCCTCAAAAAGCCCAGATGGAAACGATGAAAATTTATCGGGAGTTTGGAGTCAACCCATTGGGTGGTTGTATGCCCATGGTCCTCCAAATGCCTATTTGGTTTGCTCTTTATCGATTCTTTCCCGCATCCATAGAATTTAGACAGGCTAGTTTTCTGTGGGCTACCGATCTATCTTCTTATGATGTATTCTTTAATCTTCCCTGGGATATACCATTTTATGGAGCGCATGTGAGTCTATTTACTTTATTATGGGCTGGGACTACACTGATATATACTTATTACAATTCGAAAATCATGGATATGAATGCGATCAATCCCATGATGAAATATATGCAGTACTTCATGCCTTTAATGTTCCTATTTTTCTTCAACAATTATGCGTCCGGTTTGACCTGTTACTTAATGTTTAGCAATATTATTAATATTGGCCAAACCCTAGGTACCAAAAACTTACTTTTCAACGAAGAGCGAATTAAAGAGGAGCTCTATGCCAAGAAAAAGAAACCCAAGAAAAAGAGTAAGTTTCAGGCAAGACTCGAACAGGCGATGAAGGATCAACAGAATGCAAAATCAAAAAAGACGAAGCGGTGATGCTTTAGTCTTTCCAATCCTTATTTAGTCTGCGTTCACGATCACTAACTATTTGCATGTTGATTTACGAATGATTTTAAAAAATTCATTGACCTTGACTTTTTCAGACTTAATTCTAGTTTTTTAGTTTTGCCTATGTTTTGTAACATTTTTAAAATTATATCGTCTTTCTTATAATCGGAACTATGGATCAATTTGGTGAGCTAATAAAGCCCTTCAAGGACAAAATGTTTCGATTTGCACTTAGAATGGTGGGTAGCACGGATGAAGCTGAAGATGTTGTGCAAGAAGTGTTTATTAAGCTGTGGAAGAAAAGAGATTACATCGACCAAATTAAAAATCTTGAAGCTTGGTGTATGCAATTGACACGAAATATGTCAATTGATAAACTGAGATCCAAGCACCGGAGAACGGAGGACATTGATGGACACTACGAACTACAAGACAAAGGAAGAAATCCGGAGGAAAAGACAATATCCTCTGATATCTACACTAAAATTCAAACGATGATTCAAGCATTACCTGAAAAACAGAAAATGGTGATACAGCTAAGAGATATAGAAGGCTATAGTTATCAAGAAATAGCAGATGCTTTGGAATTACCTTTAAATCAGGTAAAAGTGAACTTATTTCGAGCAAGGAATACAATTAAAGCAAAGATTTTAAAATTAAAAGTGAATGGACCAAAGTAATATTAATAATATTATCGATAAATTCTGGCTTGGAGAAAGCACCCTAGAAGAAGAAGCAATCTTGCGAGCTTACTTTAACAGTGATACTATTGAATCAATCCACCAGCCCTTCCAAGCATACTTCAATTTTATAAAATCTGAACGAAACATTCAATTTGATAAAGAACTTAGTTTGCCGGGTACAACCGTCCAGCCAGCAGCAAAAATTATTAAGCTGCGATCGATGAGAAAATGGATAGGTGTAGCAGCCTCCATATTAATTTTGGTTGGTTTCTTTTGGATTTTAAATTTACAGGATAATAAAACTACCCAATTGGATACTTATGAAAATCCTGAACTAGCACTTGAGCAAGCAAAAGAAGCACTTTTCTTTCTTTCCAATAAAATGGACAAAAGTGCTCAGTCTACCGCTGAGCAAATTAAACAATTAGAAAAATTAAGCATATTCAATTAATTAAAACTGCGTAGAATTATAGATCATGAAAAAGTTAATCATAAGTCTTATCACGATAACTGCCTTCTTATTTTCGGCCCAGGCCCAAACCGACGCAATTGTTACTTACTTCGATAAATACATGGATGACGAATCATTCTCTGTAGTCTATATAAGCCCCAAAATGTTTGAAATAATAGCCAAGCTTGATATTGAAACGGAGGACCAAGATATTGTGGATGTCGTTCAAAATCTAAAAGGATTGCGTATTTTATCTCGGGATACCGATGGTAAAAAATACTATAACGAAGCAAAGCAAAAAATTAACACCACTGATTATGAAGAACTAATGGTCATTCGCGATGGTGATGAAAACATTGTGTTTTGGGTAAAAGAAAAACCCGGCAATGCAGATATGGTCGAAGAGCTTCTTATGTTGGTTGGTGGTAATGAATTTGCCTTACTGAGTTTTGTCGGTAATATTGATCTCAATAAAATATCTAAGCTATCATCCAAAGCGGGAATCAAGGGAATGGAGCATTTAAAAAAGATTGAAAAAAACTAAAACTCCGCGCTTAATTATACCTTAATTTCTTAAAAAATAATTATGATGAAATATTTCATAATGGCCTTACTTATGTCTCTACCCTTTTTAAATAGAGCACAATCAAAGGCCGTAAATCGGTTTTTTGATAAATATAAAAATGAAGAAACAGCCATTAGAATATCGGTCCCAAAATGGATGCTTAACACAAGTAGTAATTTAGTCCAATACACTCCGGCAAAAGATCTTATGCGAAAAGCTAAAAAGGTAAGGCTTTTGCTCCTGGATGATCCTGAAACAATTAAGTATAAGCACATTCGAAAGTTGGAGCGCCGAATGCGCAAAGAAAATTTTGAAGATATCATTACCCTGCGTAATGACAAACTTAACATCCAACTTTTAGGAAAACTTTGTAATGACCACAGTGACCAATTAGTTTTTAAAGCCTTTGGTAAAGACGCTGCTTTTTTAATATCAATGGAAGGCAACTTTAAACAATCAGATTTAGATCAAATCACGAATAAGATCAACCAATTTTCAAACCTGAAGGACCTTTAAATTAATAAACGACCTAATTATAGTTACTCCTTTTTTATTCTGCTCAATTTACATCTCAACACCAGTACAGAGAAAATTCCAATGATAAGTTGAATGAATATATCCGTCCAATCTCCCAATAATTAGAAACTAGCCTTTTATCTTTTAGAAACCTCATTAATACCTTTTGACCTTTAGTCAAAAAAATAATTCTTTTTTCTAAACGTCTTCTTAAATCTAATATTATTTTAATATGAAATATATAATAATATATAAATATCTTATTACCATTTAATTAACCTTAATACGCCAAAACGTTCTTTTACTAGAATCAGAGATAATTGGATCAATAGTTCAAAAAAAAATGTGATTTAATAATTGCATATTGTGGCCTCCAAATTTTCCTGCGTCTAATAAGTGAGTTTCAAAATATATGAATTTAGGTAGTTCATTTTTTGAAACAAATTCAAAGTGTTTAATAGAAAATTATACTAATCACTGAGCCCGTCATCATAAATTTCTAATAATAACTTTGATAAATATATCATGCTTGCCGTATGGAGATTCTCCTAGTGTAAGGCTTGCAGGTGCTATATAAAGATCGTTGTGAAAGCTACAACAAGAAATGAATATATTAAACCAATCCAAATTTTGTAATCCGGCATATTCAACTTTCTTCACAGACCTTGGCAACAAGGTTTAACCAAACAAACACCAAATCTTCTCTTTTTTGAGGTAAGTTGATCCTATATGATCTTCAACTTATCTGTGCACCAATTCTTTATGGGCAAGATCGCCTTGTCCTCTGTGTAAGATTATTGTAATCCACTTATTAAACTATTGTGTAAATGAAAAAGCTGCACTTGTGCTTGCTATGGTTACCCGTATGCCTATCTTTAAATGCTACTAGTATCATTCCTTACAACGATCTTGGAGAACTCACTTCAATAACAGATCACATCATTTTGGCTTATGTAATTAATGAATCCAAAATTGATGCTGATGGTAAAACCTTCTTTCAATATGATCTTGAGATTGAGCAGATCGCAAAAGGTAATTTAAATCCCACTGATAATATAAAAGTGAGAAGGTACAAACAGCATCAAAATGGAATGGAACGGAAAGTCTTTGGAGATATTAAACTGAAACCTGGAAGGATTTATTTGCTATTTTTAGATCACTTGTATAACGATGTGTTCCGCCCTCAGGTCATGAACTATTATGTTTTTGAAGAAATAATTCATCAAGGAAAATCATACCTCAAACCCAATCAAGAAAGTGCCCATCTTCAAGTAGTTGATCATGCTTCGGTAGAGGCATTAGGCATCTATAAAAAGGACGAACTTATTAATCATCTAAAAAGTGTTTCCAAAGGAATTGAATCTTGGTCGAAAAAGAAGGTAATCAGCAATCTCAATAGTCTGGATATATCCACTAGAAATGAGCAACCTGGTCACTGCAATAACTATTATGATGAGGACGTCACTCGTTGGAAATTATTCGATGAAGGAAGTTCACTACCTGTCTATATTGATGCAAACTTGGATTTTCAAAAAAATCATTCCAATACATTAGTAGAGCGTGCGATAAACTATTTAGAAGAAGGATTTAATAACACGTCGGTTAATTTAGAATTTGCAGGTGCACAGGATTTCAATCCTTGTACTTCCGGAGCCTGGTATGACAATTCAGCAAATGGATATTTTTTTCAACAATGGGCGGATACGACTATAGGTCATGAAAGTATACATATAATGTTTAATGATCCTTGTGGGGAATTACCAAAATTTAAATGCGGTAGAAAAGGAACCATTGCCTTTGGAGGGTTATATCGGACATTAGATAAACAACACGAATATGCTGGCAGTAAATGGTTCAATGGATACTTAGGATTTGTTTTAGTAGCCGATGGTGCAGGTTGTATATCTGATTCCAGATATACCTCCGTGCTGATGCATGAGATTACGCACGCATTAAGTTTGGGACATATCCAAGGAGCAGGGACAGCATTAATGAATTCCGGATGCTGTATGCCTATTACTGATTTGGATCATGCTTGCATGTCTTTTATGTACTACAAGAATGAAACTAAACTTGGAGAGCAAAATCCAGACGAAGCCTCAACAGACAGCAGTAGTGTTTTTGTAGAGCTAGCTGGTCACTCAGAAGGTAAGTTTAACCATTTAAAATTTGCTACTAAGAAACATAGAAACTGGGGCAAATTCGTAATTGAACGATCAATCGACGGTTATACATTTACTTCCATAGCGGTCATAAATAAATCCTCCGAATCTGAGACGCTAAACAAATATGACCTACTCGATGAAAAGCCTAAATTAGGGGCAAATTATTATCGAATCTCCCAAGTTCTGAATGATGGGATTAAAATATATTCAAATATTATTCAATTACAAAATGAATCAACTGGATCTATCCAAGCCTCTCCAAATCCTGTATCTGGTGCGAAAATAGAGATTTCTATTGAAGGTCATGCCGGGCATAACGGCCAACTGACTATATTTGATATAACTGGAAAAAAATTATCAACAGACTATTTAAGACTGAAATCAGGTCGAACCAAAATTGAAAAAAATACATCCGAATTAAAATCCGGAGCTTATTATCTAGTCTGGAAAAACGATGATCAATTCTTGACTCAAAAAATAATCAAAACTTAATTAAACGATATTTAAAAAAATATTTTAATACGACTGCTTTAACTTTACTTATAGCGCTGGTTTGTGACGAAACCAGCGCATTTTTTACTGTATGCGGCTTTTAAAACGCCAAGGGATCCTTCCGAGATAATACAAATATTCTATCTTTGTGTCGATGCAGGGAAGAGTCATTTTAGCAAAAGAAAGGTTTACCCTTACCCTCAATAGGCTTTGCCAAGAACTTATTGAGAATCATGGTGATTTTAGGAAATCATGTATAATCGGTATACAACCAAGAGGCATCCACCTTTCTGATCGGATTCACGCTATTCTTTCTTCCAATCGTCGCATGAAGCATCTACCCTACGGGAAATTAGATACAACTTTTTACCGGGATGATTTTCGAACGCGTCAGAAACCAATCCTTGCAAATGATACAACCATGAACTTCTTAGTGGAAGGGATACGGGTAATCCTAATCGATGATGTATTATTTTCAGGACGAACCATACAAGCTGCATTGGCTGCTTTACAGCAATATGGTAGACCCAGTAGTGTTGAGTTGTTAACATTAGTGGACAGAAGGTTTAATCGACACCTCCCGATCCAAGCTGATTATCAAGGAATCCGAGTTGATGCATTGGATGAAGCTTATGTGAAAGTTATTTGGACGGAAGTGCAAGGAAATAATCAAGTATTGTTATTCAAAAATAAACAAGTTGCCGATAAATATAAACCATGAGTGTAGCCCAAATAAGTACTAAACATCTTATAGGTATCAAAGATCTTACTCCAAATGACATACACTTAATCTTAAACACGGCTGATAATTTCAAAGAA
>JAHEJC010000051.1:0-3907 GCA_024639065.1 Lewinellaceae bacterium
AGGTCTTCCGCATGGATCAAGATAATCCCATACAGCAGTAATATCTCCCCCACATTCAGTAAAATTAGGTGTTACGACGGGTGCCACTGATCCAGTTATCAAACAGCTTGAACTAGCTGCGTTATCATAACTCAAATTTGGGAAAGTATAAGTTAAGGCCTGGTTACATGTAATTGTTATTGGTCCAGGTGGGTTCAGCCAAACAGGAATAGGGGCTGGTAGAACGGTGATTATTTGAGTATGCGTAATTTGTCTTAGACAAGCATCCGTAAATTCCCAATCAATCGTAATAGTGCCTCCACAATTATCAAAATTATTGACAACTACAGGATTCGCAAAGCCGGTTATCAAACAGGTTCCGACTCCATTGTTAGTGTATTGCAGTTGCGATGCGGTATATAATAAACCAGCATTACAGGTAAGCGTGGTATCGGCTGGTGGGTTGACCCATTGGGGAATCGGCGCAGCGACTACCGTTATAAGCTGTGTATGGGTAATCTGATTATTACAAGCATCGGTAAATTCCCATTCTACGGTCAAAGTTCCTCCTGCACAATCGGTATAATTAGGTGTTACTGTAGGTGGCGCAAATCCCTGGATCAGACAATTACCAGATCCAGCATTTGTATATTCCAAGTCTGGAGGACTGAGTGTATCAGCCTGATTACAACTTAAAGTAATATTCGGTGGTGGATTAACCCAGGCTGCAGGTGATGCAGGCAATACGGTAACTATTTGTTGATAGGTAATCTGTCGGTTACAATTATCAGTAAATTCCCAATCGATGGTAATCGAACCACCACATTCTGTGAAATTAGAATCTATGTTATAAGGTAAAACCTGTCCTGAAATTAAGCAAGTTCCATTATTACCATTGCTATATGAAATGGCTCCAGGGTCATATCCTACCGAGCTATTACAGTCCAACGTAACGGTTGCAGGTGGAGGTGATACCCAGCTGGCAATGTCTGCTGGCAAAACAGTTACCGTCTGCACATGTGCAGGGATAGGTCGCCCACATTCATCATTATCCACCCAGGTCACTGTAATGGTTCCTCCGCATTCATCGTATTGTGGATCTATAACCGGTACCACCGTACCCTGAATCAAACAGCTACCATTCGCGGCATTACTATAATCTAGATTGGGAGCGGTGAATATCTCCGCATTATTGCAAGTGACGCTAAAATCTGCTGGTGGATTTATCCATGAAACTGGTGGTGATGGATCTACTGTAACAATTTGTTGATGAGTTAATAAGTACCCGCAAGGATCTGTATAACTCCAATCAACTGTAATTGTACCTCCACAATTATTAAAGTTTGGAGTAACACTTGGATTAGTAACAGTGCCTTGAATTAAGCAACTGCCATCGTCGCTATTGGAATAATCAATATCAACTGGCACAAATGATAATGCTGCATCACAGCTTATTGTAATATTTCCGGGTGCATTTGTCCAAACTGGAAGTGGAGCTCTGGTAACCGTGACCGTCTGATCATGATTAATAGTATTCCCACAGACATCTGTGTATTCGTAATGCACAACAATGTTTCCTCCACATTCATCATAATTGGGTGTAACCACGCCAGGGACTGTACCCATAATTTCGCATACACCTACTTCCAAGTTTGAATAAGTAGCAACTCCCGGAACAAAATCATCGGCTTGGCCACAATCCAGCGTAATATCTGCAGGAGGGTTGATCCAGAAAAAAGGAGGCGGCACTATGGTTATTATTTGTTGACAAGTAGCGGCTGCACCACAAGAGTCTTCTATGGTAAATGTTCTGGTAATTATAGTAGGACAGATTCCTGAAGAAGATTCACTAGAAGTAAAACTACCTTCTACAATGCCACAATTATCAGCAGCACTTCCTCCAGCAGCTACGAACTCCGCATAAGTTTGTGGTAATGCTGGCACTTCTGCTGTACATTCAAAGGTAGCCGGTAAGGGACAATTTATAGTTGGGGGAATATTATCGTTTAGTGTAAATACCTGGGTAACTGGCGTTACGTTTCCACAATCATCGGTAACATTGTACGTTCTAGTCACTGATCCACCACAAACATTACTCCCTACATCACCGGCAAAAGTCACCGTTACCATTCCACAACCTTGATCTTGGGCTACGACAATATTAATGTCTGGTGCTGGGATACTGGCTACACAATCGTAATTCGCTCCGGTCAACGGATCCACTATAGGCGCAATATTATCGGTTACTGTAACAATTTGTTCCTCACTAGCTGTATTCCCACAATTATCAGTTACGGTCCATACTCTGGTAATGGTATATTCTCCAGAGCAAACTCCTGGAGTTGAAGTGGAGGAAGTATCTATGGTAATGCCAGAGCAATTATCTGTGGCCGTTATATCATTGGGTCCCCAGGGAGGATCAGTAGTACAATCTACAGTAATGTCTGGAGGATGAGCGGTTATAGTAGGCGGAGTAATATCAGTTGGAATAGTGACTTGATCAATGTAATAACAAATTACAGATGGGTCTATGGTACTCTCAATAACCACATCTAACGTTGCACTTTTATCTCCACAAGCCGGGTAGGTTATGGTATGCGGACCTGGGCCGAATGCGGTTCCTTCATTCGAATTGGGAAAAGTCCAATAATATGCAACCGTATACTCAGCAGTAGAATTCATAATCTGATCTGCCACAAAGGTCAAATCAGTTTCATTGCAAATCACCGCCGGAGGAATAATTATTGCTGGGGGTTCGGGTAAGTCTGTTATAGTAAAATTTTCAGTCCGGGTAAATGGACAAGCGTATGACACATCCGTATCGTAGATATATAAAGAATAACTCCCGGCTGAACCAAAGGTAAAGGAAGGTGTAGCAGTAGTCCCAATCAAACTGCCTCCTCCAGTAGGACCTCCAGGCGCATCGTACCATTCATAAACAAATGTTGGAAATTGAGGACTCACCGTGGCATTGACTGTATACGGATAATTATAAGTACAGTTGATGATATTATTTACAACCACATTAACCAAAGGAATAACTTGAATATATACTGTATCACAAACTTGTACTCCAAGATTTCCACAAAACGGATCTATATATTCTCCACATACTTGATAGGTAAAGGTAGTTGGTGATCCTAAATTTCCGGGAGGTGTAAATATTGGATCAAGGCAATCCAATGATGGGCCTGGGCAATCTAACAGAGCTAAACTTCCATTGATAGAAGTCCAGGTTATATTCGCTAATTGAGCCGTAGTAGATACATTAACCTGGGTTGCACAATTAACTACATCATCTGAAATTATTATAGCGTCTCCAAACGATTCTGCTGCAATAGAAGAAATCACAATACAATAATCGGCTCCTCCGGGTTTACAGATCGTGGCCAGGAAAGGTGCTGCAGCCGTCGGATCCAAACAAATTGTGGCATCCTGGTTGTCTATAGAATTTAAAGAAAGTGTGGCGCCTCCATTATCTGTACATAAAGCATCACCGATCCTGAACGTACCATTACTAGCATTATTCCCAATGAATCGAACTCTTATACCAATTGCTGAAGGGTGTAAATATAATTCTAAGGCAGCACATCTGGCATTCATATGTACTTCATCACCACAACACGGCAAATCCGCTTGAGGTTGAATAATTGTAATGTTACCTGAATCACTTGGTGATCCTGATAAGTCCAATGTATATAAATCTATATAATTGCTGGCTACAGAGCAATAAATTGAATCAGTAGGTCCTGGGTTATCACATTGATTGACATTTTGTTGTGCATAACCGATATGAGCACTAATACCAATAATTACTAATACAAGCAATAAATTCTTTGGTCTCATACAAACTGTTTTCATTCAGTTGTATGATAGAATCTCAAAATAGTTGATTCTAAAGTGGGTAGAGATTCTATCTAATACACAA
>JAHEJC010000051.1:4007-23795 GCA_024639065.1 Lewinellaceae bacterium
AATAATTACTAATACAAGCAATAAATTCTTTGGTCTCATACAAACTGTTTTCATTCAGTTGTATGATAGAATCTCAAAATAGTTGATTCTAAAGTGGGTAGAGATTCTATCTAATACACAAATAGTTTCTTTCTTACAACTGATCGTAAACCAAATTTTATGCCAAGCTGAAGCGGAAGAAAGAGATTTGTTATTTAATTATTCTGACATTATCCGATTAATCCTTTTCTGATTGGCTGATTTCTGTTATCTATTTGTTGACGAGACACAGATATAAAGACCACATAATTTGAGGAATTATTTTTTATGATAACTTGTTGAAAACCAAGAACATATTAAACTTTTTGATCACATGTGATCAGCGCTTGTCCAGGAAAGGAATCCAATTTTTGAATAGTTTATGCACATTTTCTAAGGAGTTGTCCACCGTAGCAATTACTTGTTCCAAGGTTGTCTCTGTGGATGCATTACCGTCATTGTCAACGACATTAGACACAATGGAGATAACCGTTTTTTGCATCCTCATTTGATGGGCCACGATGATTTCAGGAACAGTAGACATACCTACCAGGTCAGCTCCTATAGTACGTAAGTATTTATATTCAGCGGATGTCTCTAAGCTAGGTCCTGGTAAGCCCGCATAGACCCCTTGATGAATAGTTATCCCTTGTTTAGTGGCAATTTTTGCAGCTTGTATATTCCATGATTTTTGATACACATTGGACATATCTGGAAACCTAACGCCCCATCGTTCATCATTATATCCCCTCAAAGGATTGGCTGGAAATAGATTTATATGATCTCGGACCAGGACTAAATCACCTGGATTATAAGATGGGTTGATCCCTCCGGCTGCATTGGTAAATATTGCCTTGTCTACCCCAAGCAGTTTTGTAATCCTGATCGGGAATGTAATCTGGTCCATTGTATAACCCTCATAGTAATGCAATCTGCCCGTCCAGATCATAACGGTTACACCATATAGATTACCCACGATCAATTGATTGTGGTGGCTTTGCACAGAAGCTTTAAGCATATGCGGAATCTCACCATAATCTATTTCACTAATAGATGGATGTAATGATTGGATAATTTGTGCAGATCCTGTCCCTAGGAACAAAGCAAGCTTGGGCTTAGTTTTTATTATCCTTTTTATTGTTTCAGCAGCTTCAAGGGCCTGTTTATATAAATTTTTCTCAGGCATCCGGGAAAAAATATTTTAATCTACAATTAACTCAGTGGTATCTAATTTTTGTTGTTTAATATGTGCGGGCACCGCTCTAAACTCATATTGCTGGTTTCTCAATTGCGGTGTAAAGCCTGCTTGCTCAATCGCTTCTTGGATTCCATTTGCTGTAAATCGATAGGCAGATCCTGCAGCGGATACTACATTTTCTTCGATCATGATACTTCCAAAGTCATTCGCTCCTGCGTGTAAACATATCTGAGCCACTTCTTTGCCTACGGTAAGCCAAGAAGCTTGGATATTAATTACATTGGGCAACATAATTCTACTCATAGCAATCATGCGAACATATTCATCACCAGTACACTGATTTCTGGCTCTTTTGAGCTTTTTAAGCAAGGTACCTTCATCCTGAAAGGGCCAGGGTATAAAGGCCAGAAAGCCTTTAGCGGACTTTGGTTTTTTTGCCTGGGTTTCTCTTATGGAAACCAAGTGCTGCATCCTTTCTAAATTTGTTTCAACATGGCCAAACATCATCGTCGCTGAGGTAGTCAAATCTAACTTATGAGCGGCATGCATTATATCTAGCCATTCCTGACCTGAACATTTTCCCTTGGAAATTAACCGTCGCACCCGATCAGATAAAATCTCTGCGCCTGCGCCAGGTAACGAGTCCAAACCTGCCTGTTTCAAAGCACCCAATACTTCAAGATGTGTTGATCCTTCAAGTTTCGTGATGTGTGCTATCTCGGGTGGACCAAGGGCATGTAGCTTCAGATCCGGATAAAGATTTTTAAGTTCTGCAAAGAGTTCACAATAATAAGATAATCCCAAATCCGGGTGATGGCCTCCCTGTAATAACAACTGCTCTCCACCAAATCTAAAGGTTTCTTCAATCTTTTGTTTATACTCATCAATGGAGGTAATATAGGCTTCTTCGTGTCCTGGTCTTCGGTAGAAATTACAAAACTTACAATTGGCGATACATACATTCGTTGTATTTGAATTTCGATCAATGATCCAGGTAACAACCTCCCCCGGCACATGCATTTGCCTCAAAGCATTGCCTACGTACATCAACTCGGCCGTAGATGCCTGCTCAAATAAAAAGACGCCTTCTTCTGCAGATAGTGCTTGCATTTTTAAAGCTTGATCCAGTAAAGCTGAAACATTGAAATCTTGCATAGATTTTTATTTGGTAATCAAACAAATATAGACAATTTCAGTTCTGACATATTCTCATTTTCCTCCGACACCATTTTTACCTGAAATGATATTAGCTGCCACAATTGTGACCTAAAAGCCAATTCTCTGTCTTAATGATGTTAAAAATGGTGGTTATATAGCGCCTGAACCTGACGTTCATAACCAATATGACCATCCATTTTTTTCATTAAATCGTCAATATGATCTTTATAACATTAATCCTAATTAGTAGATGGCTTGGATATACTCCTCCACAGTTTGTGATGCAAAGAATTAATTATATCCAACGAAGAATTTTCTATTTCCAGTAGGGGCAATGGCTGATTCCCGGTAGCGTATTCACCTTTTCCATATTAGTTAATCATCCTCTTTCCAACGATGGTAGGCTTTGATAGCACTCAAGTATAGCCAATAACAAACCGCTGCAATAATCAGCAACCCAAGCCAGCTACCGAGTGGTTCTTCCATAATCGCTAATACATCTGGGTTACCTGTAGCTCCTACTGGTATGGCTAGGATGATTCCTATTAACGCTTCTCCAGTGATAAGTCCTGATGCGACCAAAAGGCCTGTCTGTTCAGTCCTTTGTTTAGCGATCTCAAATTCTTCTCCAGTCTCTTTTTGCTTTTTCACGTACCTGGATACTAACCAAGCGATCACCCCTCCTATAAATATGGAACTATCTAATTCAAAAGGCAAATAGATGCCAACGGCTACTGCTAAGACAGGTACTCGCCAACTGCCCCTGACTCGTTGAAATTCATCAAAAATAATAATCACCACTGCAATAACCATCCCGATATAAATCATAGTCCAGGGCAAGTCACCGGAAAAAACGCCTCTTGCAACACTTTCCATTAAGGTCGCTTGAGGAGCCGCCAGCGCATCTGGTTTTGCTTCAGTAGCTGGTCCAAATCCATAACCATTATTCAATAATTGTAATACTAAAGGCAAGACAATGGCTGCTGAAATCACCCCTACCATTTGCATGATTTGTTGCTTTTGAGGAGTGGCACCAAGTATGTGGCCTGCTTTAAGATCCTGCATATTGTCTCCGGCGATGGCTGCTGCACAACAAACCACGGCTCCAATCATAATAGCGGCTGCTGGTCCTTTTTCCGCACCAGATCCAAGAAGAGCTAATAAAATTAAAGCTGAAGTAAGAATTGTGGCAATAGTAACTCCCGAAATCGGATTATTTGAACTACCCACCAATCCGGCCATATATCCGGCAACTGCCGAAAACAAAAATCCGGCTATCACCATAAAAATAGCCATCAGAGCGGAAATTGAAACTTCTTCAATTTCACGCAAATAAATAATGAATACCGGTACGATCATGACGCCTATAGCGATAATAACCCAAGTCATGGGAGTATCTTTCTGGGTACGAAGAATATTTCGCCCATCTCCGCGATTTTTTACTGCCGCAATTCCACTTTTTACGGCAAAACTTATGGCACTACGTAAGCTTATCAAAGCCCATAAACCACCAATAACCATGGCGCCAACTCCTAAATAACGGATCTGAGAATTCCAAATACCTTCCCCCAAGGCTACTTGGTCCAAACCATCCGGGTTCCCATTCATGGCCACATAAATCGGAATGGCTATCCACCAGCTGATGACACCACCAGCAAAAACGAGCGCGGCTATTCTAAATCCTACGATATAGCCTACTGCTATCAATGCGGGGGATAAATTCATCCCCGCAAATGCATAAATCCTATTTCCTATGGTCGTAGCTGCTGCTGCCGTACCTGACCATATCTTGAGGCCCCCTTCAGCTAGTTTTATCAAAGCTCCTGCAAGCCCTCCCCACAATAAATATTTCACTGAACTTCCTCCTTTCTCTCCGGTTTTCAATACCTCCGCAGTAGCCACGCCCTCAGGAAATTGGAGCTTTTGTTTTTCTATTAATGCCGATCTTAAAGGAATTGTAAAGAGCACACCCAAAACACCGCCGCACAAAGCGATCAACATGGTTTCCAGCCATCCAAAGTCTGTCCAGTAACCCATTAATATCAATGCGGGAAAAGTAAAAATTACGCCAGCTGCTAACGATTCCCCCGCAGATGCGGCGGTCTGTACGATATTGTTTTCAAGAATATTTGAGTTCTTAAATAACTTCAATATAGCCATGGACAATACGGCAGCAGGAATACTGGCAGAAACGGTCATTCCCGCAAACAATCCAAGATAGGCATTGGCTGAAGCTAATAGCATGGATAACAAGGCTCCCAGTATGAATGCTTTAACAGTAGTTTCCGGTAGGGTCTTTTCAGGACCTATATAAGGTTTATGATCTTCAGACATCTGTTAGTTGATTTTTCGTTAGAGGGAAGAAATATACCAAAAAACTTTTATCCATTCTTTCAAGCAACAAAATGATCTAAAATTTATGCATAATGTATCTTTGAGCTGCATCAAAACAAATCGATTTAATAAACATATTTTACCAGATAAGGCGTTTTACTTGAATATGGAATTTTCTAGGTTTAGAAAGTGGATTGGAACTTTTAGTTTCTTGTGTGTCTTGGTCATCAATGGTTGGGCTCAAAGCGACTTGGCTATTGGTGACTGGAAAGCGCACCTGCCATTTCGAAAAAGCTTCTATGTTACACAAAGTGAAAATCAAATCTTTTTTGCAGCTGAATGGGGTCTGCTGGGCATAGATAAAACCGATAATAGCCCATCATTTTTAACCAAAGTCAATGGTCTAAGTGATGTAGGGTTGTCCATTGTGAAATACAATGATGACAATCGCACTTTAATGGTGTCCTATCAGAATAGCAATATTGATATTGTCCGTGAAGATGAAATAATCAATGTAAATGAAATTCAACGAAATAATCAGATTATTGGTGATAAGACCATCCACGATATTCAATTTTATGAAAATAAAGCCTATTTATCTTGTGCTTTTGGGCTAGTGCAATTTGATACGGAGAAAGATGAATTCGGATTCACAGTTTTTAGCCCATTTAATGTCTATAGTTCAATTGTCTATCAGAGTGAAATATATATTGGTACTGAAGGTGGAATCTTTAAAATTCCTTTATCTGGAAATTTAGCTATCGAGGATTTTGGTAATTGGACTTTTGTTTCAGCACAATTTGGTCTACCTGATTCCTATCAATGTACGAGTCTCCAGTTGTTCAATGGTCTGATCTATGCGGTAGTTAATCATGAATTAATGGTGCTGGATGAAACTCAATCTAAATCTATATACAAAGATCCTTTATTCACTTTTAAATATATTTCTAGTGGATCATCTCTTTTGATTGCTGGTTTGAGATGTATTACCGGATGCCCAAGCAAAATACTATATATTAATATTGATAATGAAGTTATTGAAACCTCCAGCGGTTGTCATTTCAGACCCAATTATGCTATCCAAGATCAAGATCAATTATGGTATGCTGACGAGGGGGATGGTTTCAGAAAATCAAATTTGGATGGAGGCGCTTGCGATCAATTATTTTTCAATTCACCATTTTCACACAACGTAAGTGAGATTGCAATTTATAATTCCAAAGTGTACGTTGCGTCTGGTGGTGTCAATGGTGCATTTAGTTACCAATTTAGGCGTGATGGTTTGTTTATATATGATGATCTAAAATGGGACCAGATCAATATATTTAATAATGAGATATTTAAAGAAAAAAGTCTATGGGATATATTCACAGTAGCCGTAAATCCTATCAATGAACGACTCTATATTGGTTCATATCTGGAAGGACTGGTTGAGATGGAAGGTGATGAAATATTGAATGTTTTCGCACAAGAAAATTCAAGTATTGGTGGTACGGTTGGAGACCCCACCCGGGAACGTATCAGTGGATTAAAATTTGATTCGGAAGGCAATTTATGGATCAGTAATTATTTGGCAACTAATCCATTGAGCGTCTATACCCTAAGCGGTGAATGGAAAAGCTTCAATTACCCGACTACCACATTGACTCAAATTGCCATCGATCGAAATGGATATAAATGGATTGTGGTCCAAGGGAATTCTGAAGGATTGTTAGTGCTGGATACGGGGATTGACCCTTTAAATGATTCTGACGATCGCTCTATATACCTAAATAGAAACAACAGTGCATTGACCACCAATAATGTTAACTGTGTTACCGAAGATTTAGATGGATCTATCTGGGTAGGTACCTTAGAAGGACCAGTCATATTTCAATGTGGGGAAGATATCTTTACCAATGAGTGCACAGGATTCCAAAAAAAGATAGATCAGGATGGGAATATTGCTTTGTTGTTGGAGAAAGAGGATATTCGGACTATTGCCGTGGATGGTGGAAACCGAAAGTGGTTTGGTACACGTAATGGTATCTTTGTTCAAAGTCCCGGTGGAGATACTTTAGTAAGGTCATTTAATGAAAAAAATAGCCCATTATTGGATAATACCATAATTGATATTGCCATAGACGACGAGAATGGAGAAGTTTTTATTGGAACCAATAAAGGCATTGTTGAATATCGAACAGATGCTACTTTTGGGCCTGCCAGACACATTAAAAAAGTCTATGCATTTCCCAATCCAGTTCGACCAGAATATCATGGACCTATAGCTATACGAGGACTAGCCCGGGATGCGGATATAATCATCACCGATCTTTCAGGACAATTGGTATTTAAAACAAGAGCTAATGGTGGACTTGCCATCTGGAATGGAGCCGATCTAAATGGGATCAAAGCAGCATCAGGCGTATATCTGGTATACGCTACAAGTACTCAATCTTTTGATGAGCCGGACGCCATTGTGACTAAAATATTATTTTTAAATTCTTCGGAATAAAACCGGTTTACTTATGAAAATCAATGACCTGGAAACACCCTGTATCTTGCTAGACAAAGATGTCGTAATAAAAAATATCAATCGAGTTCAAAAAATAGCCAACAAACAAAACCTAAATCTTAAACCACATATTAAAACCCATAAGAGCCCTTTCCTTTTTAATTGGCAGCAACAAGCTGGTGCTATAGGTATCACTGCATCTAAAGTAGACGAAGCCATTCCATTTATAAAAACCGGAGTAACATCTGTGACCCTAGCTTACCCGATTGTGGATCAACGAAAACTCGATCGGTTGCTTCGCCATATAAACCAATCCGATCAACAAGTTTCTTTAACAATTTGCGTAGATAGTATATTAGGATTAGAGGTTGTAACAGCTGCTGCAATGAAGGCGAATTATCCTATTTTCATCAATCTAATTATTGACGTTGGTTATGAACGCTGTGGGCTAGATCCAAAAGATCCTTTGATTTTAGAAATAGCACAAAAAACTCAAGCATCGAAGTATCTCCAATTATCTGGTTTGCTTACTCATAATGGTTTAACTTATGGTGCAAAAAGTAAAAAGCATATTGGAAAACTAAACACATCCGAGATAAAACAGCTACTAAAAGTAAAAAAACTATTAGAAGAAATAAACATACCAATCGCTGACATATCTATAGGGTCTACACCTGGAGTATTAAGTGGGGCGCAAACCTTAACTGGAGCAACTGAACTGAGACCTGGAAATTATATCTTTATGGATAGGACACCTTTTGAGCTTGGATTGATTAACAAAAATCAAATTGCCATAAGTGTACTCAGTCAGATAATCAGTGAAAATAATCATTATTACATTATTGATGCGGGTAAGAAAATATTAAGCAGTGATCGAAGAAAAAATGTCGAAGACTATGGGTTGGTGTATCCATATAATAAGTTTGGAAAACGTAAAAAGGAATTAAGATTAGTTAAGATGTCGGAGGAGCATGGTTTTGTGAAAAAAGAAAAAAATATTGTTTATAAAATTGGTGATAAGTTGCGCATTATTCCTAATCATTCGTGCGTTGTTGCCAATCTAGCTTCAGCATATTGCTTGCTTGAGGGGGATACGCTTTTGAGGACTATACCTATTGCTGCCAGTAAGACTTCCCATGGTATCAATCAATTTTAGAAAAAGTATTGTACTTCGAAAAACAAATACTTACCTTTACCCACTCAACCGCACCCAAACCTTTTTTGTTGGGCCCATAGCTCAGTTGGTTAGAGCATCTGACTCATAATCAGGAGGTCCCAGGTTCGAGCCCTGGTGGGCCCACAAATTGAGTGTGAGTGTGAGTGTGGGTGTGAGTGTGGGTGTGG
This sequence comes from Lewinellaceae bacterium, assembly GCA_024639065.1. Lineage (GTDB taxonomy): Bacteria > Bacteroidota > Bacteroidia > Chitinophagales > Saprospiraceae > JAHEJC01. The sequence continues at coordinate 12,554 of JAHEJC010000051.1, forward strand.
GTGTAGGTGTGAGGTGTTTTTATTCTTGAAACAGATACGTGACATTATGGTCGTTGGAAGAATAATTATAGCGGTCCTTTTCATTTTATTTGCAGCAGTACAAATTAATGATCCCGATCCTTGGTTGTGGATAGCCTTATACGCCTACATCGCGGTCATGGCTGCTTTAGGCCATTTTAATGTTAAAACTAAACCTTTTCTATTAGGGGGAATGCTGATCTGTTTTATTTGGTTGGCTACCTTATTTCCGGATTTTATTCGATGGATTAAAATGGGCATGCCCTCGATCATTGATCAAATGAAAGCCGAGGAAATTCATATTGAACTGGTGCGGGAGTTTTTAGGTTTATTATTGTCCATTATTGCATTATTCCTTCTTTATCGATTTGACAAAAAAACCTTTTCTATTAAGGTAGAATAACCCACAATTTTAGATACCGAAGATTTACATCCTTGACAATTTTTCTCTCCTTAAAAGTATTTTCAATCATTAAAGACTAAGACCCGCGGCAAATAATAAAAATAATAATTATCCCTGCAATTAAAATTTAGAGCCAAAAAACATCATAGATCAATGCCCATATTACCTAATTGCTCCAACGATCATTGCATGTAAGCCAGCTAAAACAATGGAATGCTGCACTTGCATACATAATCAATTGCATTAAACTAAAATTGGCTAAAATTGCTTCGTGCCATTATATATTACACTCTATAAATGGTGATAGGTGTAGTTAAAGAGGCAATTATTGGTTGGCATATCATTCATATCTAGTAAATAAACATGATCTCAACCTGTCGGCGATATCCTTGGACATCCAATCCAATATATTTTTATTTATCCTATATATATATATTATATGGATAAATATTTGGTTGCAAACACATTAAATAAATTAATTATAAGAAGACCAAAATTTCTTTTTAAATGAACAAATTTGGCAAGGAATATGCTATTACTATACCCGTAAAGCATCTTATCAATAGAGAAGAACAGCTTTATTCGGATCGGCTTGTTGGGGGGTAATAGCCGATCCTTTTTTTATTTCCTATCAAAAATTTATTGTTTAATTAGGCGATCAACCGAAATCGGTTTATCCCGATTGGCAATTTCCCAGGCGTTATAGAAAGCAAGCAGCGCTCGCTTACGCATAACTTCAAAATTTATTTTTTCTATTGTATCTGAAGGTCGGTGATAATCCGCATGGGTTCCATTAAAATAAAATATTGCTGGAATTCCTTTTATAGCAAAATTGAAATGGTCCGAGCGATAAAAAAATCGATTGGGATCATCAACCGCATTATAAGTATAGTCCAATTCCAGCTTGGTGTAATTTGCGTTGTTTCGTTCATTTATTTCATGAAGCTCATCACTCATCATATCTGAACCAATCACGTAGATATATTCCGGATTGGCTTCATGTTTTTCATCGACCCGGCCTACCATATCAATGTTGATATTTACTACGGTCTTATCGAGCGGGAATATTGGATTATCGGTATAGTATCTAGATCCTAGCAGTCCTTTTTCTTCTCCGGTGACGAGCATACAAAGAACACTTCTCTTAGCACCGAATCCCATCTCTTTAGCTTTTTGAAAGGCTTCCGCTATTTCCATCACCGTTACAGTACCGCTGCCATCATCATCCGCGCCATTGAAAACATCTTCTCCGCGCTGGCCTACATGATCATAATGCGCTGTTATAATAACCACTTCATTTTTAAGTTCAGGATCGGAACCTTCAATGTATGCCAACACATTTTCATGTTGAACAGGCACATTATCTTTTACTTGAGTGATTGCAATGGATGTCGGGATATTGACTGGTTTTGATTTACCCTTTTTTGCAATTTTATCTCTAGTCTTAATGACTTTCTTCTTTTTCTTGCCTAAAATATCACTAAAGATCTGGGTGTTGATGAAAAGCTGATTGGCATAATTCACTGTTTTCATCTCTCCAGGTTCTCCTAATCTTACACTACCACCAATCAATCTATTTCTTAGTTCACCCACATTCTTAGTATATTCATCATCTATGACGAGTACTGCTTTTACGCCCTTATCTCTGGCGGTTCTTAACTTTCTAATAATGGCTCTAGACCACGAAGACAACTCAGTTGATTTGGTGATTAGGCTATTTCCTTCTGCATCTTTTGGTTCTCCTCGATAAATGAGTATCACTTTATCGGCGACATCTGCACCTTTGTAATCACTGTAAGTAGGATCATCAATTCCGTATCCCAAAAAGATTACCTCATCCGTCTCAAAACGATCCTTTGAATTGTTCATGGACATGATCGAATAAAATTCTTTTATGGATTTATACTTTTTACCATTTACCTCCAGACTGAGGTCTTTCCATTGAGCAGAATAAAAGGGAATAGCTTGAAAGTATCCATTCCCATTGAGTTCAGGAATACCCATTTTCCCAAATTCTGATGAAATGTATCGAGCTGCTTTGCGGTTGGCTTCAGTACCCAACTCTCTACCTTCCATATCATCAGCGGATAGTATCGTTAGATGTTTGGTGAGATCTTTTACAGTTATTGAATTAGCTATTTTCTGGATGGTATTATATACTTCCTCAGATTCAGGAGCCATTCCAGCTTGAGCCAATATAAGCGCGTTAAAACAAACCGTGATAGCCAATGTGCTCATCACTCCGTTTAAGGTTGATCTTGTTAATTTTAAAAATTTCATTTTATACAATTAATTATGAATAATTAGCAGGCGGTGATTTTATGAACTCTACGGGCATGTCGACCGCCTTCAAAAGAAGCTTGAGCGAAAGTCTTAACCATTTCAGTGGCGTCTCCTGATTGAATGAACCTAATCGGCAGGCAAATTATATTAGCGTTATTATGTTGTCTAGCTAATGATGCTAATGCGGGCTGCCAACAAACTGCTGCTCGAATTTTCTCATATTTATTGGCAGTCATAGCCACCCCATTACCCGTTCCGCAACATAAAATTCCCCAATCAGCTACGCCATCATTGACTGCTTTGGCTACTGGATGAACAAAATCAGGATAATCAACTGAATCCGGACTATCCGTACCAAAATCCATTACAACAAAAGAGTTATTCTGGGTTAGAAAATCCATAATTTCTGCTTTGGCATCAAACCCTGCATGATCGCATCCAAATGCAATGGTTACCTGGTGATCTTGTGTCATTTCTTTTTAAGTATATAGATAATGGAGCTTGCTTTTTCAGGATTAAAGGTACAATTTATATTAGATAGCCATCCTAGAAATCCACCTTTCAACAATGATAAAACATTTTTACTTTTTAACTGATGACTGAGAATCGATACGTAATATGCATCGAAAGGCATGGCATAACTTGCTTCATATTGAAAACCATATTTGGCAGCCATTAGTTTGATATTCTTGGGCGCAAAATGCCAAAGATGTCTCGGTGTATCATAAGCAGCCCAATCTTGTTTCAGCCATTTCGAGTCCAGCGATGTGTGATTAGGCAATGCCAATACTAAGATCCCTCCAGAGGTTAGCTTCTGATAAAAAGCTTGAAATTTTTCTTTAAAATCATAGAGATGTTCTAAAACATGCCAAAGCGAAATTACTTCAAAAGGACCACGTAGTTGGTCAAATAGCTCCGGAGGATTTAGATTCAATCCAAATTTATCTTTAGCTACTTTCCTGGCCTGTTCATTAATTTCAACACCGGTCACATCCCATCCCATTGTCTTCACATAATTCAAGAAATACCCAGTCCCGCTTCCGTAGTCTAAAATTCGTAAATTGTCACCTTGAGAATGTTTCTTGATTAGTTTGTATTTTCTTTTCAGCATCCGTTCCCGAACCCAGTGATATGTTTTATCTACCAGATTCTCTTTTGTATCTGAATGAGAAATATATTCATCAAAATCATAATAAGGGCCAATTGTTTCTGCGGTAGGTACTTTTTGAGTAAATACGAATTCGCACTCCAGGCATTCTACGATCGGAAAGGCCTCACCCGATCCAGATCGATCAATCGTTTCAAATCGAGTCTTTAATCTGGTGCTTTCACACCAAGGGCAACCTTCATGTGTTATCAGACTCGCCGTTTGATGGGTATCACTCATCAGATCGCAAGGCTTAATTCAGGATTTGCTGAGTCTGAAAAGGATCCAATAAAGCTTTAATCTCATTTTCAAAAGCAGCATCACCCAATTCTTTGACTTTGTTTAAAATTTGCTGAGAACTAACCTGCGTTTTCAATGGTCGATCATCTCCGCCGAACTTAAACCCTTGTAATTCATCCGCATCTAATGAATTATAAAATTCCAAGTATTGTGCCGTTTGATTTGCAAGTTCTTTCATCTGTGTTTTGGCCTCTTCAATCTTACCCCCTTTTATAAGGCCATCGATCATTTCCAGTGTAAAGTTAGTCTGGGTCATGGCTGATATCTCATGTGGTTTGAAAGGAAAATTAAAGTGGGGAAAGGCCACGAAAAATTGAGCCGCGATGTCACCAGCTTGACTTGCCTTTCCTTCAGACAGTAATGTTTTCATGGTGCGTAACATCTCGTATCGTTGAACCATAGTAGTAGGTCCAAAACTATGATCTACATACTGGTCAATTTTATCCAGGTTACCCCATTTGAAATCATTCATCATATGATCATAGGCCTTTTCAGTATTTACTTTTCCAACTCCATAGACACCCATATTAGCTTGGCTGGTGGACTTAATCGGTACTATTCTTGCCGCCAAACCATGTACCTCCATGTAATCTTGTAAACCCAGGAAACGGGCTAGCTGGGAGGTAAGTGCAAAATAAATAGGTCGGTCATTCACATTCGATGTAATTATATCTAATACCGCCAAATCTTGTTTGGTCAGCCACCTCGAGCCTCCCATATTGACGGGGATCTGATTTACTACTTTACCTGCATCTTCAGGTTTTACAACACCATCCTGAATAAATTTTTGTCCATTAATCGGAATAAATAGATTTTTAGTTGGCGCACTGGACACGAAAGTTAAATTTGACATGGTAACCGGATGACTTTCGCCAATATATTTCAACGCATCCACGGCGTTCATGGCTGGTTTATTATCATAAGGTATTTGATTCCGCCCATCACCTATATAGGCCTCTCTGGAAATTGTAAACTTGATGGGATCTGATTGGTTAATCTTTCTCCGCATTTGATTGATATACCAATCCACGGCTATCAAACTCAAATTGATTACCCGTATATCTGTGCGGATCCCCTCAATCTCTTGGGCATACCATAAAGGATATGTATCATTATCTCCATAGGTAAACAGGATCGCATTTTCATCACAAGAATTGAGAAAATTGCTGGCATAATTACTGGCACCACGAAGGTTTTTTCTGGAATGATCATCAAAGTTTTCACTGACCATTAATAAAGGAGCAACCAGCGCAATGATTCCAGCCACATAACCAGCAATCTTAGGACTAATCCTGGTACTCAACGCTTTAAAAATAGCCAGTACCGACATTCCTATCCATATACTATAAACAATGAAGGATCCCACTAACACATAATCTCTTTCCCTTGGTTCGTTGGGTGGCTGATTAGAATAAACAATAATTCCTATACCCGTAATTAAAAAAAGTGAACCTAAAACAATAGCCTCTTTAGGTTTAGCCTTGGCATGAAAAAATAAACCAATCAATCCCAGTAAAAATGGAATCATGAAATATTTATTCCTAGCCCGGTTTTCACGCATTACATCGGGCATCTTATCTTCATTATACAAGCGCGCTTCATCTAGAAATTTTATCCCAGAATACCAATGTCCACTTTTAGGATCCATAGGCATATAACCTTGATCACCATTTTGGCGACCAGAAAAATTCCACATGAAGTAGCGCCAATACATCCATCCAATTTGATATTTTAAAAAGAAAGCGAGATTATCTCCAAATGAAGGTTTCAAATTGGCATTATTGGAAGGTTGGAGCCCCATCCAAATCTGATACAATTGTTTTCTTGCTGCATCGTCATGACTCATTCGGGGGAAAAACATTAAATCTTTGGGTGCGTATACTCTAGAGTATTTTTTCTCGACCACTTCGTATTTATCGCCAACAACGCCATACTTATCCCGTGTTTCAAATCGAATCGGGCTGGCATTAAAATGAGGACCCTTGAGTAGTGGTCGCTCTCCATATTGTTCCCTATTCAAGTACGACATAAGGTTAAAGGCATTAGAGGGTTCATTCATGTTGATGGGTGGGTTGGCACTGGAACGGATGACAACAGCTCCAAAAGTAGAAAAGGCAATGGATACAAGGCATAATGCAACCACAAAATGCTGTAATATTGGATTATTCCGGCGGTGGGCTTCTCTCAGCCCCAAATAAAATATAGCACTAACAATCAATACGGTTGGAATAATTCCAAAATTGAAAGGAAGGCCAAATCCATTTACAAAAAGTAATTCCATCCAGCTCCATAAAGTGGGAATACCTACAATGATAAACTTCTGAATAACAAATATCATGACAGCGCCAATTCCCATAGCGATTACCGCACCTTTAAAGCTATGCTTCTTATATTTTTTAAAATAGTATAATAATGCCACAGCCGGGAAAGTAAGTAAACTTAATAAGTGAACACCTACTGATAATCCGGTAGCGTAAATTGAAAATATGAGCCATTTATCATTTTTAGGTTGATCTGGTAATTCGTACCATTTTATAGCTGCCCAAATAGTGAGCATGGTAAAAAATGTTGACATGGCATATACTTCTCCTTCCACCGCTGAAAACCATATTGAGGTACAAAATGCGGTAGTCAAACCAGCAACTAAACCAGTAAATCCTAATGCAATTGACTGGGCATTATCTGGTGCTTCATTTTTTCCCAATAATGCAAGCTTACCAAGAATCATGGCACTCCATGCAGCAAAGGCAGCGGCGAAGGCCGTACATACACCCGACACCATATTTACCATAAATGCGATCTTAGAAGGATCTGATGAAATGATATCTCCAACCCAACCAAATAATCTTCCAAATATTAAAAATAATGGAGCTCCTGGCGGGTGTACGACTTGCATTTTATGTGCTCCCAAAATAAATTCCCCACAGTCCCAAAGACTACCTGCTCTTTCTGCGGATAAAAAATAGACTAAAAGTGCCGCAGCAAACACAAACCATCCTGAAATTTTATAAATCTGCTTATATGTGAGCATTGACTATATTTTATTAATTATGATTTTTTATAATATTTAACTTGATACAAATAAGTCACAAATGTAAGAAATTGAACCTTATATCAGCTAAATTTCCTTTCATTGCCCAAAAAACGAATATTTCCAAGACTGTCGTGCGATTTGTTAGGAATAATTTAGGATTATTTAGAATTAGTATGTCTATATTGAGTATGGAAATGGCAAATTGTCCTGCTTCAGATCGTCAAAAGACAATGGTCCGGAAAAATCTTTTTACCTTGCAGTTAGTATAATAGCTTATGTTTAAAATAATCACAATAGCGGTGCTGGGATATCTATTTTATAGATTGTTTTTAGTACCGCGTGCGCTCAATAGTCCTCCCCCACAAGACCAGATTAATGATCAAGAAGCAAAACCCACTGATGATGATTTTGTAGAATATGAAGAAGTAGATTAGTTGGTACCTGTTTAATCTTGATTTTTGTGAAATTTAAAGACTGTATTATTCGTGAGAGTCCTTACTGGATTGTGGTCAATAAGCCAGTAAATATTTCCGTACAACCAGACAAAACCGGAGATCCTAGCATAAAAGATTTGGCTTCTACCTATATAAGTAAAGAAGCTTTGGTGATCAATCGAATTGATCGTCCAGTGAGTGGTTTAGTCATAATCGGAAAAAGTACCGAAGCACAAGAGGCTTTTAGAGAGTTGTTTGCTACTCGTAAAATTAAAAAATATTACTTAGCTATCACCCAGAATAAACCCCCACTGGAAAGGGACAAGTTGCATCATTTTATTAAAAAGAATAGCAAGAAAAATAAATCATTTATTTATTCAGAAAAAGAGGAAGGTGTCAAAGATGCTTATCTTATCTATCAATATTTGAAAAGCATCGATAAATACCACCTTGTTAAAATTAGATTAATCACTGGCCGACACCATCAAATAAGAGCCCAGCTAGCCCATATAGATTGCCCGATAAGGGGTGATGTAAAATATGGATATCCACGAGCCAATCGAGTTCACTCAATTCAGCTACATTCCTGGAAACTATACTTTAAAGACCCTTGGACCGGTGAGCATATTTGGCTGTATGCAGAACCTCCTGAGGAGAACATTTGGAAAGCATTTGATGTTCATGGTATTCAGGAAGAGGAACTAAAAAGACATGAAAGAACAAAATAATATTAAGCGAACAGATGTAAACACATTGGGTGAATTTGGATTGATTGATCACCTGACCAAAGATTTTACTACGACCAATGCATCCACTATTAAAGGAGTAGGTGATGATTGCGCAATTATTGACAATGGGAATAATTATACCGTCATATCCACAGATATGCTCGTTGAAGGTATCCACTTTGATCGGATCTATACACCCCTCAAACACCTGGGATATAAATCCATCATAGTTAACTTATCAGATATATACGCTTGTAATGCAGTTCCTCAACAAGTAACCGTTTCCATTGCATTATCTAATCAATATAGTGTTGAAGATCTGGAAGAGATTTATAGTGGAATTCATACTGCGTGTAAGATTTATGGAGTAGATCTGGTAGGTGGAGATACTACCTCATCCAATAAAGGATTGATTATTTCTGTTACTGCAATAGGTCAGGTAGATCCGCAAAAAGTTGTTTATAGAAGTGGAGCAAAGGTAGGTGATCTTCTTTGCGTAACTGGTGATCTGGGTGCTGCTTATCTAGGCTTGCAATTATTGGAGCGAGAAAAAGATCTATACCTATCTCAACCAGACATAAAACCAGATCTGGAAAATCAAGCATATTTGTTGGAGCGTCAGTTGAAACCTGAAGCAAGAAGAGATGTGATTGACTTATTTGCAAAATCTGAATTACATCCGACTGCCATGATCGATATTTCAGATGGCCTGGCATCGGAAGTATTCCACATTTGTAAACAATCTGGGGTTGGAGCATTTATTGAAGAAGCCAAAGTACCACTTAGACAAGAAACCGAACTTATGGCGTTACGCTTTAAACTAGATCCAATTACCTGCGCACTCAACGGAGGAGAAGATTATGAATTACTGTTTACCATAAGTCCGGAAGATTTAGATAAGACTACTTATTTGACTCAGTTATTCATTATCGGCGAAATTGTTCCGAAGGAAGATGGAATAAAATTACACACTTCAGGTGGCAATATCCATGACTTACAGGCTCAAGGGTGGAGACACTTTTAAAATAAAAAGTTAATTTTTTATTACGGAGATTTATGAAGTGGAAACTATGTCTACTCCAGCGTTCCCATCTCCTTACAACTCGCCAATAAATTAAGATCCTTTTTTCTAGGTCCGGTAATTTGCATGCCTATGGGCAGGTTTAGTTCGTCTTTTGACCAGGGCAAGGCCAGGGAGGGTAATCCTACCAAATTTACATAAACGGTCAAAACATCTGATAAATATACTTTGATTGGATCATCTAGATTTTCTCCAATCTTCCAAGGCTTATTAGGTGTAACTGGATTGATGATGTAATCTACTTGGTTAAATAGATTACTTAAGGCTTGAACCAGTAGCCGTCTTACTTTTTGCGCTTTATTGTAATAGGCTTCATAGTATCCTGCAGATAATACATAAGTTCCCATCATAAGTCTGCGTTTCACCTCGGTACCAAATCCCTCTGTTCTGGAATTTTTATACATTGAGAGCACCTCATCCGCTGGGGATGCCCGATGTCCATATCGAACTCCATCGTAACGAGACAGATTTGATGATGCTTCAGCCGTGGTTAGAATATAATACGTTGGAACCAAATAATCCAATAGCGAAAATTCCACCGGTTTTACTTGATGACCTTGTTGTACCAAAGAGTTCTTAAATTGATTAAAAGCTTCATGAATTGAACCATCTAAAAAATGGCTATCATCTAATTGAGAAAAATATCCATAAGTATATTTTTTATTGGGAAGACTTTCTTGTTTATCAATTTCAATAGACGTTGCATCTAATGGATCTTTTCCCTTGGATACTTTCAATAATTCTTCAATCACTTCAATGGAATGACTCAAAAATCCGATCTGGTCAAATGAGGAACCATATGCAATTAAACCATATCTCGACAGTGCTCCATAAGAAGGCTTCATTCCGTAAACTCCACAAAATGAAGCTGGTTGTCTTACCGAACCTCCAGTATCTGATCCTAAAGACGCAAGGCAAGTATCTACTGCAACCGACACAGCACTTGCTCCTGAAGATCCGCCTGGTATGTAGTCTTCGTGATGTGGATTCCTGGTGGGACCATAAGTTGAGTTTTGATTGCTGGAACCCATAGCAAATTCATCACAATTGACACGACCAATCAGCATTGCATCTTGATCTAATATTTTTCGAATAACCGTAGCCGAGTACAATGATTCAAATGATTCTAAAATTTTTGATCCTGCACTTATGGGATGGTCTTTTAAGCAAATCACATCTTTGTGGTTAAAAAACATACCATAGAGTTTTCCTAATTCATGGAAATTGCCAGCCTGGATTATTTTGTCTTGACGAGCTGCTTCTAAGAGAACTTCTTGCTCATAAACCTGAATGTAAATATTCAGGTGGTTCGTAGATTTTATTCTGGAAAGATAATATTGGGCCAACTCCAAGCAAGTGATCTGCTGATTTTTTAGATCGGCTTGCAGATCTGTAAGCGAAGTATATTTAGGTTGAACCACATTCATATAGATAACTTTGCAATTAGTTGATCTAGCTCCATCTTTGTTTGTTGACCACTCTCCATATCCTTTACAGTAATAGATTGGGTTGCCATTTCTTCGGAACCCATGATACCAACTATTTTAACACCAATCGCGTTGGCATACTTCATTTGTTTTTTAAACTTAGCCGGTGATGGATAGAGATCCGCTGCAATTCCCGCTTCGCGTAATGCACACACCCATCGAAAACTCTCTTGATGACTTTCCTGATCAAATGCGGTTAATAGTATCCTAAGTTGTTGATCAATTCCTGTCGGCCACAGATCTAGTTCTTCCAAGACATCATAAATTCGTTCCGCACCAAAAGAAATGCCTACGCCCGATACGCCTGCTAAGCCAAAAACCGCTGTC
>JAHEJC010000368.1 GCA_024639065.1 Lewinellaceae bacterium
CAAGTTATATCTGGGTCAACAAATTAGAAATGCACCCCGCTGATCCGGATATAATTTATGCAGCTCTAGCTTATGGAACGAATGATGGCACTTCAATGAATGGAAACCTGGTTCGTACGTTGAATGGCGGAAATACCTGGTCATTACCTCTATTGCCGGTGAGTTTTGCGATCACTGATGTAGATATAAGCCCTGATAATCCGGATTTGATAACTGCTTCGGGAAACACCGCTTTTTGGCGATCTACCAATGGGGGCAATACGTTTATAAATGAATTGGGCATTAATGGAGATGACTTACCTCTAGGAGGTAGGCGAATAGAAATTGCTATGTTCCCAGGCAATGATAATATTATGTATGCCCTTATGCACAGAGATTCGACCTCCGCAATAAATAATGATCGCTGTCGCTTGTATGCTTCAATTGATAAAGGTGATACCTGGAGCTTGAAATTTTCGGATGCCTCCAACGTCTTTCCAAGGAACGGATTTGGCAACTATTCCAATATGGTCTGGATTGATCCTCAGAATGATAAGCATGTGTACTTTGGAGGCGTTGATCTTTGGAAGACTACCGATGGTGGAGTGACGGCAGCTCCAATAAGTGATTGGAAGTTTTATCATAGGCAGACAACGCCTGACTCCTTTAGCCTCCATGGCGACCAACATATCATGGTGCCGGATCCTGACTTTGGTAATAGTAATTCCGTTGTTTACTTAGGTAATGATGGAGGCATCCAGAAAATTACTAATCTGAAAACGGTAAGCACCTACTCGGGTTATCAGAATCTGGTAAATACGTCATTAGGCATTACTCAATTCTATAGTGGATCTGTAGATCGATTTGAAACAATCTTTGGCGGAGGGGCCCAGGACAATTCATTTAGTACTGGCACTACTTCTATTAATTGGAAACAATATACAACAGGCGATGGTGCTTATGTGGCCATAAATCCTGTTAATCCTGATACTATTTTCGCCAATACAAATTACAATAAACTATGGATAAGTGATGATGGAGGTAATTCCTATAAACAAGCGACCTATTTATTTGGTGGCATTTTGGAAGTATCTATAGAACTGGAATCGGATAATGCTAATCTTATAGCTCCTTTTATTATGGATCCTGATAATTCCAATATAATTTACTTGGGAGGAGAAAGATTATTTAGATATAACGCTGCCTTAAAAATCCTTGATACCATTAAGACCCATAATTGGACCATTGATACACCTCGGATTACGGCAATTGCCGTAGGAAATAATGGACAGGATATCCTGTTGGGACACCAAGATGGATCTATCCAATATTCCCCGAATGCGGGGGGGGTCTGGTCCCCTCCATTTGAACCTGCAGGGCTACCGGATAACTTCATCACAGACATTGAATTTAAGGCGGATATGACTCAAGCTCTGATTACAGTCGCAGGATATCATACAGATCATATTTGGAAATTGGTGCCTGGAGGACTTTGGTCTTCAGGAACCTGGACCGATATTTCTATGGATATACCCATTCAGGTCAATTGTGTATCCCACCATCCCGCCATCAACAATTGGATCTATGTGGGAACTGATCTGGGAATTTTTGCCTCAGAAGATAATGGAGCGACCTGGTCAGCTACACCGCTGTATGGACCCGCTGGATCCGAATATGGTAATGAAGGACCGATCTACACTGAAGTGACCGATTTGTTCTGGTCCGGTTATGCGGGTATTGCCCCGGGCTTCAAACTGTGGACCTCTACGTTTGGAAGAGGCCTTTGGCGCAGCAATTGGGTGTTGGATAAGATTTATGTGGATCGCATTAGTGGTTTGGATAGTAATTCAGGTACCTGGCTCAGCCCTTTCAAAACTTTTAAGAAAGCAGTAGAAAATGCTGGTAGTGGTGCAAATATCGTATTTGTTCAAGGGAGTAATCATGAAGAGGTTGGAAATATCCTATTAGATAAACGGATTCAAATCGAGTTGAATAATGGTCCGGTGATCATTCAGTAATAATATTTAAGCACATTTTCCGTAAATTATTTCGAACACCAATTCAAAATAAAAATGAAAAATATTATACTCTTATTCTTTACTGTTTCAATAAACCTCAGTGCCCAGGAACTGATCTATGACTGGCATTTTACGGCTCAGGGATCTGATGCTGATCAGCTGCTGAATAGCGTAATTGATCATAAAGGTAATTCCATACTGACTGGAAACTTTGAAGGGACTTTACAAGTTGGAAATACTATGTATACTGCAGAAGAATTTGCTAAAAATGGGCTGATTATCAAACTAGATCCTAATGGTGTTGTTCTCTGGTCCAAGGAATTTCGAGCGGACGCCTTCGATGACATCTTTCCATTTGATGCTGCCATTGATCCAAACAACAATATTTTTCTGGCAGGATCAGTTTATGGCCGTGTCGACGTGGATCCCTCCCAAGAAGAGTTTATCCTCGATAGTGGTGGTGAAGATGATATCTATTTCTCCAAGTTTGATGAAGCTGGTAACTTTGTTTACGCTAACAATATCCGGGTAGGACCAGGCTTTGAGGAAAGAGTGTTGGATATGGAAATGGATGAGGATGGGTTGATCTATTGCGGAGGTTATATCGATATTTCTGAGAATGGCAATAAAGATGATATCTTTTTATTTCAGGTAATTCCGGGCGATACGGCGATTGAGCTTGGATGGAACTATTATGTTCCCAGTGAAGGCCGATTGGACGGCATTAATCAAATCACTTTGGATGGTGATCATATTTTTATCACTGGATTATTTTCTGGTGTAGCTGATTTTGATCCTTCTGAAGGCGAAATGATCCTTGATTCAGGGGAGGGAGAAGATGCCTTTGTAGCTAAGTTAACCAAAGAGGGCTCGATTATTTGGGCAATTAATATAGGAAGCAATGGAGAGAATGATGACTGTCTTGGCAAATCACTTCAATGTGATAGTGAGGGCAATGTGTATGTTATAGGAGATTATGATGGCATGGTGGACTTTGATCCGGGAGAAGGTGCTGCTCAGCTAGAAGGATTTCTACAATCCTTTTTGCTAAAGCTTTCATCGGATGGGGAATTCCAATGGGTGTGGGATCAAGACGATCTTTTTGCCAAGCAAGTATTGATCAGTAGTTCGGATGATCCGTTCATTGCTTCAGAGGGTGACGGGTTTGTCAATATCCGAAAATTATCATCGGGCGGGCAACTCAATTGGCAGAACCAACTGAACGGTCAATCCCAATTCTCGCTGTCTTCTAGGGGCATTAATTTTGACGCTGAAGAAAACATCTATGTCACGGCAAATTTTAGTGATGAGTTTGAATATGATCCTAATTCAGGAGCCTCGGTAAAAGCCTTCGATGATGATAATGATCTGATCTATGTCAAATTAAGTCAAGATCCTGTCACCCCGATCCGATCGGGTGCACCTAACCACTTATTAAATGTATTTCCCAATCCAGTGGTCGATCAGATAATAATTCAATTTGATCAAATTCAAAAACAAATAAATTTAACTATAAGTGATATCCAGGGAAAAGTTTTATACCAACAAGTACATGAGCAATTGGATCGATTGGCACTTCCATTCCCTTATCCCAATGGGAATTATTACTTGACCTACACGACCAGTACTGGAACTCAGGCAGTGGTGAAATTGGTGAAAGGGTAGGATTGGTGAGCGCGACCAACACGCAGCGATTGCTAAACCCGTAAATAGGAATTTAGTGATTGGAGCCTGTTGGAATGTTGGCGCTGGAAATTATTAGATACTACCAACTTTTAAAAGTATATATACTTCCAGGTAAATTGGTTAAAGCGCTGACAGGGCTGGTGAGAAATCATTCTTCATTTCTTCATTCTTCATTACAAAACGTTTGGTTGCGTTATCCATCCAATTTGTTTGTTAGAATTTTGAACTAAGCGGTAGTCCTGATCAATGCCCAGGACTTGATAGGCTGTTGGAGTTTCAACAGTATCCAGAATGATACTATTTTTCCCTGGTTGATATAGAAAATGCCCTACATATTCTTCAAGGTTGTTGATGGGTTTATGGATAGGTTCAACCTTATGTGCATCAATATTTCCATAATGATTATCTGAAAAACGAACCCGATATTGATTTTCAAAAGCAGCTTCAATTTTGACGATTTGATATTTAGGTAATAAAAACGTGGTATCGCCTGAGATGATATCTAACGCTTGGGAGTGGTTTAAACGTCCAAGCTTTCCTACCTTTTCTACATCGGCTTTCAACTTCTTTAGTTTTGGATTTTGATTAGCTACGAAGTAGAGTGGATCGATAGGCCCACGTTGATATATTCCAAAATGTAAATGAGGTGGCGTGGTCCTCGCATTCCCCGTATTGCCAACTGTACCGATGGTATCCCCTTTTTCAATTTTATCGCCAGTTTGAACCAGTATAGATTCCAGATGGGCAAAATAGATGGTCCGGTTATACTCATGATCCCTTAACCATACCACTCGGCCACCTAAACCTTTTTCTCCTGCAAAGCGAACGCTACCAGCGCTTGGAGAAATAATTGGGGTGTGCCGGGAAGCAAAAATGTCAATGCCATGATGCTCCCTTCGTCCTCCATCGCGAGGATCTCCAAAAAAACTTCCGATTGCTCTACGATCCTTACCGGTTACCGGAAAATCAAAAGAAGCTTTGTTAATTATAGAAACGGAATATTGTCCTCCGTGCAGAAGTTCACCTTGGATGCGTAGTAGGTAACGGGCATCCGATCCTGGTTCAAATCCTAATGTCAGCGATTCTTTATCAGCCGATGCAATGTGTTCCATTAGGGGGTCACTCTGTTCTTCCTCAATTCTGTAGAGATCAATAAATAGGATTGTGCTGTCTTGAGGATTAGGGTTAATCTGAATATTTACTTTCTCTCCTCTTCGAGCGAAGAATTTGTAACCAAAAGCTTTGGGTATTTCGGGGTGGAGATAAAAAAACTCTTGATAAGGAGTCTCAACTTCAATTGGATCAGTTAAGGCTGCTTCTGCAGCGGCTACAAATTGGCGACCCAGTTGCGTATGCAATAGGTTGGCTTGACCCAGGCCATGTATATAACTTTCATGCGCTGAGGATGGTTGAAATATTTTTGGAACATCTTCTTGTTTACAGGTCCAAAGGGAACCGAATACCAAAATACTAAGGAAATAAAAAATTTTAGGTTTGTACATCAAGATTTGGTTACTTATTATTTTAAAACCAGAATTAGCTTTCTTTAGTATATGATAAGCAAAAGTCTACATAATGCAAAGCTATAAAAGAACAGGAAAAGGACCTACTAACATAGGCTTAGTAATCCAATTTATTTTAGCTTTTAACCTTTGTCTTTTATCGAATTTTCCACAGTGGGGCCGAAGGTTTTTTAGTTAACGAAACTAAAAGTGGTCTTGATTATTGTAGTCAGATTTCACAGCAATTTTTTCATTCTACTAACTCCATATCAATCTCTCTTCTCTCCAGGTCAGCATCTAAGATACGGACCTTTACCTGATCACCAAAATGAAGTACCCGGCCACTGTGTAATCCCATTGCTTTGAAGCCATGATCCGCGATTGAAAAACTCTCGTTCATGGTGTTAAAGGGAACCAAGCCTTCGCACTTGGACATTAGCAATTCTACAAATATACCTCGCTCGATCATTCCGGATATCAGTCCGTCAAATTCTTCACCAATGTGATTAAGTATATACTCCACCTGCTTGTAATCGACAGATTCTCGCTCCGCCTCAATGGCTTTCCGCTCTTGAGCAGATATATGTTTGCATTGGTCTTCCAGTTCAATTTTTTTGTTTCGTTGAGTTGATTCCAGGTTTTGTTCCAAAATTCGGTGTGCTAAAACATCTGCATATCTACGGATGGGTGAAGTAAAATGAGCATAATGTGTAAAACCCAATCCGTAATGCCCGATATTATAGGTTGAATAAGCGGCCTTTGCCATTGAACGAATAGCTAGCCTAGACAAAACTTTCAGTGCAGGGTCTTCCCTGGCTGCTTTTTGTAGTCTATTAAATGACTGAGCTATTTGTTGAGGCGTCTGTGTCTGCATGGTGAATCCTAGTTCTTTTGCAAATAAAGAAAATTCATGAACCCGGTCTACATCGGGGAGGTCATGAATTCGATACACATAAGGAATCTCCAGGTCTTTTCCTTTGTCTGCAATAAATTTGGCCACCGAACGATTTGCAAGCAGCATAAAATCTTCAATCAGCAAGTGTGCATCTAATCGTTCTTTGGCCATCACGCCAATTGGTTTGCCAGTAACATCCAATTCAAAAACCACTTCATCCGTTTCAAATTGAATTGCACCTTCTTTGATATTGCGTTTCCGCAGTGAGTGGGCAATCTTGTTTAATGTATAAAGCTCAGCCGCAAAGGTATTATCTTGTTTTTCAATAACTGCTTGGGCCTCTTCATAAGTGAATCGTTTGTCCGAGTGAATGACCGTTTTACCAAACCATTCAGAGATAATTTGATAATCCTTATCAAATACAAACATGGCAGAAAAGGTGAATTTATCTTCATGAGGATTTAATGAACAAAGATCATTCGAGAGCCTTTCTGGTAACATTGGGAGTACTCTGTCTACCAGATA
>JAHEJC010000369.1 GCA_024639065.1 Lewinellaceae bacterium
AAAGATCATGAAACTGGCATTAGCTGAAGATGGGTTGCTTACGTTAAAAGGAGTGAGGGCTGAGGCCATGATGCATGTAGCTATGCATGATGCTTTGAACGCAATCAAACCGTTATATTCCGCTTATGCTTATGAAGGAAATGCTACTGGTGCTAATCCAACGGCTGCTGCCATACAAGCCGCTTATGAAGTGGCTGTAAATCAATATCCGGATAAACAAAATGAATTAAAAGAAATGCTGGATGAAATCATGATGACCGTGGAAGAAGGAGATGCTAAAGTCCAAGGTATTGAGCTTGGTAGAACGAGTGCTGCCGAAATAATAATTAGACGTACTCGTGACAATTATAGCGGGAAAGCAGATTATACCTGGCACCCTATGGCTCCAGGGGTATATGCTGAATTTAACGAACATAGCGGTACGCCGGAAGGATTTATCTTTGGAGCAGGATGGGCAGCCGCAAAACCTTTTTTGCTCGAATCACAAGATCAATTCAGATCCCCTCCTCCACCAGCCATTAGTAGTGATGCATATACCAAAGCCTTTAATGAAGTAAAAGAATATGGTAGAACCCAGAGTGAATTAAGAACAGATGACCAGGCGCACCTGGCCATGTGGTGGAAAGACTTTGTAGAAAACTCCCACAATCGATTAGCCCGAGATCTGGTCTTGAAAGAAGATTTGAATCTTTGGGAAGCAGCTCGTTTGTTTGCTTTATTGAATATGACCATATACGATGCCTATGTAAATGTATTTGATAACAAGTTTTTCTATAATCATTGGCGGCCCTATACCGCGATTCGCTGGGCTTCCAACGATGATAATCCCGATACAGCACCAGATTCAGCATGGAACAATCTACACCTCCATACCTATGCTTTTCCTTCTTATCCATCTGCTCATGGCACAGCCAGTACTGCAGCTATGACGGTATTGGCCAATACATTGGGTACTGGCGATCAATACAGCTTTGCGATGTCTACAGAAGAAGTTGACAAAGCAGGTCCTTTTTCAGGAAAAATAAAAATGGATCCTCCTATTCGTTCGTTTGACAGCTTCTCAGCTGCTGGATTGGAAGCCTCCATGTCGCGTGTATATCTAGGAATACATTTTCGGTACGATTCAGAGGAAGGACATAAATTGGGAAATAAAATAGGAGCATATGCCTGCAAACAATTTTTAGTTCCAATTGAAAAAGTAGCAAACTAAACGACAAAATTACTGATGCCATAAACCCTAGAAACTAATCTTTCAGGTTGCTATTGTAGTCGTGCTAAGCCGAAAGAAGCAAGATTTTACCTACATTTCCAGCGTCAGCTGGATTATTAAGACATCCACCGTTACATCTATTTCATATTGTAGCACCTGCTTTTTCTTTTTGTTTTCGATACGCTCCCAAGACATGGCATCCGGTTGCCCAGCATTCAGGGTAATGGTGTTATCATTCGCTGACCACTCGAAGGCTCCACTAGATGAACTAGTAACACCAGCCACAGTAAATGAATAATTTAAAGTACCCGTTCCATCTTCGTCAAAAGTAATGGATCCGGATGCGCTGGAGGTTGATTTCTCACCGGTGATCGTTGACTCGGCTTCAACCGAAACAACTTTCCAGGTGCCATATAGAATCTCCATAGAATCTTTAGAACAAGAAGTAATTAGCAGGGTAACAAATAATATAGAAGCAAAAAAATGTTTCATATGATAATTTTTATACACTTGGTTGTCGCAAAAGCTATTCCAAGTTAAGTGAACTAACTGCATATCAAACTCTGGAGAACCGATTTTAGTTCGCTTACAGTATTAATTTTATTATAACCGGCCAGTCTTAATGGAGTCGATTCCTGGCATTTCACCTCCCTCCAGTAACGTAAGCATGGCTCCTCCACCGGTCGAAACATAACTCACTTGATTCGCAAGGCCCATTTGATTTACTGCAGCTACCGAGTCGCCTCCTCCTACTAGCGTGAAAGCACCATTTTTTGTGGCTTGAGCCACTTGCTCAGCAATCTTTTTGGTGCCATGGGCAAATGGAGCCAACTCGAAAACACCCATTGGACCATTCCAACAAATAGTTTTACTTTTCAAAATAATCTCTCCAAAATCTTGCATGGCAGTATTACCTATATCCAATCCCATCCAGCCATTTGGAATTTCATTACTTGGACTTAATTGAGTATGAGCCGTTTCGGAAAAGCTGTCTGCAATTTTCGAATCCTCCGGTAATACAATTTTTACGTTTTGGGCAGCCGCCTTTTCTACTAACGATCTGGCCAGATCTAATTTATTTTCTTCGCAGAGCGAGTTACCAATCGTGCCTCCCAGTGCTTTCATAAAGGTGTAGGCCATACCTCCACCCACGATAATGTAGTCGGCTTTATCTAATAAATTATCGATTAACCCAATTTTATCTGAAACCTTTGCTCCACCTAAAATAGCCGTTAATGGACGGGCAGGATTATTTAAAATGCGTTCTGCCGCCTCCAGTTCTTTTTGCATTAAAAAACCAAAACTCTTTCTTTCACCTGAAAAATAAGAGGCTACGCCTGCATTTGAAGCGTGATTGCGATGAGCTGTGCCAAATGCATCATTGATAAATATATCGGCTAACTCAGCCCATTCTTGCGCTAAGGCTGGATCTCCTTTTTCTTCCCCTGCTTCAAAACGTGTATTTTCGATAAGCGCTATTGAACCAGGCTCCAAATTTTGAACAGCATCTTTAAGTAACTGTCCAGCGGTGTAGGGGATAAATGAGATAGGTACATCAAGTAAATCACTCAAGTAAGGAGCTACTGGAGCCAGCGAAAATTTTTGTTTGTCAATGGTTCCATCTTCATTTTTCTTTTTTTGAGGCCTGCCAAGATGACTCATTAAAAGAATCGTGGCACCTTGATGATGAATATGCTGGATTGTAGGGATAGCCGCTTTAAGCCTGGTATCGTCCGAAACTTGGTTCTCATCATTCAGCGGGACATTAAAATCTACGCGCACCAGCACTTGCTGCCCTTCAAAATTTATGCTTTCCATTCTGATTTTGTTGAAAATTACTAGGAAAAAAAGAGGCATGTAATCCTACATACCCCTTTTTTTTTGATTTATATTCGAGCAGTAAGGTCAGCCAATCGTGCTGAATACCCAGCTTCATTGTCATACCAACTTACCAGTTTAATAAAGTTTCCATCTTTTACATCGGTCAAAGCAGCATCGAAGACGGAAGAGTATTTACTTCCAATAATATCACTAGAAACAATAGGGTCTTCCATAAATTGAAGAATACCCTTTAGTCGACCTTCCGAAGCTGCTTTAAATGCTGCATTGATTTCTTCTGGTGTAGTAGACTTCTCTACCACAAAATTACATTCTATCAGTGATCCAGTAATAACTGGGACCCTTAAAGCAATAGCGAAAAACTTGCCTTCTACCTCTGGGATGACTTTTCCTACAGCATTCGCCGCGCCAGTAGAAGTTGGTACAATGTTTAATGCAGCCGCTCTGGCCCTACGTAAATCACTATGAGGGGCATCCTGTATGTTTTGATCTGAAGTATAAGCATGGATGGTAGACATGGATCCACGTACCAATCCCCAATTATCCAAAACTGTCCTGACAACTGGGGCTAAACAATTCGTGGTGCAAGAGGCATTGGATATAATGGCCATATCGTCAGTTAGTTCATCATCATTCACGCCTAATACGATGGTTTTTATATCGCTTGATTTAGCTGGTGCTGAAAGAAGCACTCTTTTTGCTCCAGCAGTGATGTGTTTGCCGGCTGTTTCAGTGGAACGGAAAATACCGGTACACTCTAATACTACCTCGACATTATTTTCAGTCCAAGGAAGTGTTGCTGGGTCCTTGATGGCGGTGGCGAGGATACGCTTGCCATTCACGATTAGATGTTCATCGGTAGATTCCACTTTACCTTGAAATGGACCATGTGCTGAATCATATTTCAATAGATGTGCCAATGTCGCATTGTCTGTAAGGTCATTGATTGCAACGACTTCGACGGAATCATCTTGCAGTAGATTTCTAAAGGTTAGTCTACCGATTCGACCAAATCCATTAATTGCAACTCTTTTACTCATAACTCTAAAGGTTTTTTAGTTAATAAATTTATAAAAAGGATGGCTTTAAATTATTGTTGTTTTTTCGACTTGTTAAGGGAGCGCAAAGATACACTTTTTGTCCCAATTCTTGCCCCTAATTATTATTAACTTCGGGTTAATCGATAAAATCATTCAAGGATGTAAGAATTCATCGATTTAAGCATAAAAATAATCACTATTCAAAAACTTCTCAGGTTATACGAATTCTTTCATATTACTAATTATCTTTATATGTAGTTGTATGATTTATGTTTAATGAAACCTATGCCTATGAATTTCAAGCACCTCTTCAATATTCTTCTATGTCTCATTAGTCTTTGTGGAATTTCATATGGTCAATGTCCTCCCTCTGGTACAATCATCATTACGGAAATCATGCAGAATCCTCATGCGGTTTCTAATACCGATGGGGAGTACTTTGAAATATATAATACCTCAAATAATTCTATAGATCTAAATGGATTTATCATCCGAGATGATGATTTTGATGATGATACGATAAAGACCTCTTTGATCATTGCAGCAAAAGACTATTTAATAATGGGTCGTAATAATGACATGCTTGTGAATGGAGGGGTTTCTGTCGATTATCAATATTCAGGTTTTATCCTTGCAAATTCCGGTGATGAAATAGTCTTGGTCTGTCCGGACGGTATCCAGATCATAGACAGTGTAGATTATGATGCAGGTCCAAACTTTCCAGTTCCCATTGGAGCAAGTATGCAAGTCAATCCTAACAAAATGTCTGACTCAGGAAATGATGTCGGATTGAATTGGTGTTGGTCATCGACAGAATTTGGTACCGGAGACTTAGGTACTCCAGGTTTATCAAATGATATATGCGGGCCTTGTTTGCCTAGATACGCTTATGGAAATGCATTAGCAGATACCATAACTTTGAATATTGCCTATGAAACTGACGGAATTATTGAATCAACTCAAGTCATAGGCAACATGACTCAAATGCCTTTCGTGGAATATGATTCAGGGCAAGAGATTTTCTTGAACCCAGGATTTGAAGTAATGGCTGGTTCCGGATTTGTCGCGTTTATCGATGGATGTGGAGGTGCAATGCTATTTAAATCTGTAAATTACATAAAGCATTAATTGGAGCCTTCGATTTTAATCTTCAGGTTTAGTTTCCAAAGTGATATCTCAATCCAATTCCAATATTTAAATAACTCCCTGTAGTATATGTTTCAATCTGGGGGATTGATTCATCATTAAGTGTGTAGTTCACTACCTTTTTGCTTACAGCGTCCGTAAAGCTGTGGTAATATTTACCGTGTATGTTGAGGTCAATCTTTTTAGCAAATCGGAAAGAGATACCCAAGCCAGTTTCTATAAGTGAAAAATTTCGAGCCAAGCGACTATCAATGGTTCTTGCTTCTGATCTAGCAATATCAGAGCCTACAACAAATACTCCACCTCCACCAGCACCATAAGAAGTCTGATCCCGATTAAAGGATATTGAATACCCTAGAACGGGTGTGACAAACATATGGTCACTGAATATCGTTATTGATGTACTCAATCTGACCGGTATCTGAATAGTGGTGAAATCCATTGTAGGAATACCAAGTCTTTTCTTTTCAAAAACCTGTGACAAACTGCTCGAATTATATTTTTTTGAAATGATACCAGTTTCTAATGACCAACTATTGTTAAACTTTCTCCCAAACAACAGTCCAAACGATCTTTTCGTGTTGGCCAAATCATCTGAAAATTTGCCATCTTGTAGATGATACTGATAATCCAGATTATCCGAAATCTCTGCACCGATATACCAATTAGATTGCGCAGTAGAAATCAATGGTAATACAAATAAAAAGGTAAGAAAAGTGAGATAGGTGTTTTTCATTATAGAAGCATTTTAAAATTCTCAAAAAAGTGTTTCTAATATTAAGTAAAAGTTTGCACTGCGAATTTGCATTTATAATCTGCCGATAAAAATCGACTTTAATCAGATGGGGAACCACGCTTCTTAGAAAATACCCCTTTTATTCTGGATTTTCCTTAATACTACCTTCTTTCTTTATTTTTCCAAACCGATACTTCATTCCAACTCCAAGATTAAAATAATCTCCCAAGACAATACTTTTCACACTTTGTACAGGACCATCGTTGATCTGATATGAAACAAATTCATTACTTACTGGATCGGATAAACTAGCAAAATAACTTCCGTTAAGTAATACGGACAATTTTTCATTTAAACTAAATTCCAGGTCTACTCCTGTCTCGATGAGAAAAAAGAACTTTTTTAATCGACTATCAAATGTTCGAATTACTGATGATCTGTTCTTAAGGTGTTGTCAATGTACTTTCTCCCTGTCCATAAGATCGTTGATTCCGATTATATCCAATACAATATCCTGATTTCGGAATAAAGTATATTTTATCCTTAACGATGGGAAACAAAGCTCTCAATCGAATCGGAACTTGACTAGAACTAAAGGAATGATTCGAATTCGTTTGTTCAAT